>NZ_JBKBOV010000017.1:0-87262 GCF_046293535.1 Massilia sp.
TTAAGTGTCGCACCGGCCCCGTCGTTCCGGCGAAGGCCGGAACCCAAGCTTTGTTTGCGTACCCGCAGCACCAGTCCCGAGTGGCGGCGCAAGGATACCGGATGGATAAACAATCCTTCGTCTACATTCTGGCCAGCCGCTCCTACGGTACGCTTTATATCGGCGTCACCTCCGACCTCATCCGCCGTGTCTGGCAACACAAGGAAGGCTGCGTCGATGGCTTCACCAAAACCCATCGTGTACACCAACTCGTCTGGTACGAAATCCATGGCGACATCATCGAGGCCATCACGCGCGAAAAACAGATCAAGAAATGGCGTCGGGACTGGAAAATCAATCTCATCCAATCCGCAAATCCTGCGTGGCAAGACCTGTACCCCGCCCTGGCCGCGTGATCACCTGAACCGTGCCCGCACGCCTTCCGCGCTAGAATGGCGGCCACTGTCCACCTTCCAGCCCGCATGTATCCCGACAACGATTCCGTCAACGCGCACGGCGGCGGCGCTCCCCCACCAGCGGCCGCGTGGCCGGGCACGGCCAGCGCCGATGCCACCGCCATCATCTACCGCAACATCGAGGACGTCGTTTACCGCTATGCCGTCGAGGGCGGCGATACCTTCCGCTTCATTGACGTGAACCCGGCTTTCTACAAGGCCACCCACCTGAAGCCCGAGCAGGTCATCGGCAAGACCGTCGACGAGGTGATCCCCGAGCCTTCGCTGTCCATGGTGCGTGAGCATTACCGCACCGCGATCCGCACGGGGCAGACCCAGCGCTGGGAAGAACACACCGACTTCCCGGCCGGGCGCAAGGTCGGCCGGGTGTCGATCACGCCCGTGTTCGACGGCGAGGGCCGCTGCACCGACCTGGTCGGCACGGTGCACGACATCACCGACGTCATCGAGCGCGAGGAAAAACTGCAGCAGGCCCACCGCGCGCTGGAACAGGCCTTCGCTGTCCAGGGCAGCCTCGCGGAGTCGCTGCGACGCGACGAAGAGCGCCTGGCGCTGGCGCTGAACGGAACCGGGGAAGGCGTCTGGGATTGGCGCGTCGACGAGGACTGCGTGAGCTACTCCGCCAAATGGAAGGACATCATGGGCGCTACCTGCGAGCTGAGCCGCAACCAGGAACACACCTGGCGCAAGCGCATCCATCCCGACGATGCCGCGCGCGTGCTGCGCAGCTTCGAACGCTACCTGGCCGGCGAGGCGCCGGCCTACATCTGCGAATACCGGATCCGGCGCTTCAGCGGCGAATGGATCTGGGTCCGCTCGCGCGGCAGCATCGTCGAGCGCGATGCGCAGGGCCGGCCGCTGCGCGTGATCGGCACCCTGACCGACATCACCGAAGCCCGCGACATGCGGCAAGCCCTGGCGGACAGCCACGAGCGGCTCGCCAGGCTGGCCCAGCAGGTGCCGGGCGCCCTGCTGGAACTGGCGCAGCGGGCCGACGGCAGCCTGGCCTGCCCGTTCATCAGCGACATGGCCCACGCCCTGTTCGGCCTGTCGCCGGCAGCCATCCAGGCCGACCTCGGCTGCGTGGGCGCACGCATCCCGCCGCTGCACCTGGGCCGCCTGCGGCGCGCGCTGGCGCGCTCGGCGGCGCAACTGCAGCCGCTGCGCGCCGAGTTCAAGTTCGCGATGCCGGACGGCGAAACCAGCTGGCGCGAGCTGATCGCGACCCCGGCCCCGTCCGCGGACGGCGGCACCATCTGGTACGGCTTCATCGACGACATCAGCAGCCGCAAGCGCAGCGACGAAACGATCCGCCAGTTCACCGAAAAGCTGGAGCGGCGCGCCCATTACGACACGCTAACCGGCCTGCCCAACCGCGCCCTGTTCCGCGACCGCCTGGAACAGGCGATCCGCCACGCCGAGGACGAGGGCGACGAACTGGCCCTGCTGTTCATCGACCTCGACCGCTTCAAGGAGGTCAACGACCTGCTCGGCCACGACGCCGGCGACCTGCTGCTGGTCGAGGCGGCCCAGCGCATCCAGTCCTGCGTGCGCAAGGGCGACACGGTGGCGCGCCTGGGCGGCGACGAATTCACCGTGATCCTGAGCGAGACGCGCGAACTGGCCCACGTCGAGGGGGTCGCGCAGGCGATCCTGGATGCACTCGCCCAGCCCTTCCCCATCCAGCAGGAGTTGCTCTACATCGCCGGCAGCATCGGCATCGCGCGCTTTCCCGAGGACGCGCGCGATCCGGAAGAACTGATGCGCAACGCCGACCATGCGATGTACCGTTCCAAGGCGGCCGGGCGCAACCAGCTGACTTTTTTCGAAGCGACCATGCAGGCGGCGGCGCTGCGGCGCCTGAAGCTGCTCGCCGAGCTGCGCAACGCCGTGCCCGGCAACCAGCTGGAGCTGTATTTCCAGCCGATCGTCGACCTCGGCTCGAACCGGATCGTCAAGGCCGAAGCCCTGCTGCGCTGGCGCCATGCGTCCGGCGCCCTGCTGTCGCCGGACACCTTCATCGGCGTGGCCGAGGAATCCGGCCTGATCCACGAGATCGGCGACTGGGTATTCCGCACCGCGGCCCACTACTCGAAACGCTGGTCCGACATGCTGGCGCGCGATTTTCAGGTGAGCATCAACAAGTCGCCGGTGCAGTTCCAGTCCCAGCTCGACGCCGCCGACTGGGTGGCGCACCTGGACGAGATCCGCCTGGTTCCGCGCTGCATCAACGTCGAGATCACCGAAGGCCTGCTGCTGAACCTGTCGGATACCGTGCTGGCCAAGCTGGCGGCGCTGCAGTCGAGCGGCATGCAGGTGTCGATCGACGATTTCGGCACCGGCTATTCCTCGATGAGCTACCTGAAGCGCCTCGACATCGACTACCTGAAGATCGACCAGTCTTTTGTGAAGGAACTGGTGCACGACAATTTCAGCCGCACGATCACCGAGACCATCATCGTCATGGCGCACAAGCTGGGACTGAAGGTCATCGCCGAGGGCGTCGAGACGCCGGAGCAGTGCGCGGCCCTGAGCCGCGCGGGCTGCGACTATGCCCAGGGTTACCTGTTCTCGCGCCCGGTGCCGGCCGACCTGTTCGAGACCATGCTGGCCTGGCAGTAGCCGGCGTGGCCGGCCTTCGTGCTATGCGCCGTTGCGCAGGTCGTCGACCGGTTCGTGCCCGAAGCGCTGCGACAGCAGGCAATCCACCAGCTTCACCGCGCAATCGCGCGGAGCCACCAGCACCCCGCCCTCCTTCATGTCGACGAAGCGCTGCTTGAGCGGGAAGTTCGCATCCGGCGTGGCCCGGATCTCGGCCTGCATGTCGGTATCGATCACGCCCGGCGCCAGGCTGACGCAGCGCACCCGCGGGTCGCCGTCGAGCGCGACCGCGCGGGCATGCTGGTCGAGCGCCGCCTTGGTGGCGCAGTAGACGCTCCAGCCCGGGTAGGCGCTGCGTCCCGCGCCGCTGGAAATGTGCAGGATGCGCCGCTCGGCCTGCGGCGCGGCCTGCACGAAGGCGGCGGACAGCGCCAGCGGCGCGCCGACGTTGAGCGTGGCCGCGCGCAGCGCCGCCAGCGGATCCTGCCCGGCCAGCGGCCCGACCGGCGTCACCACGCCGGCATTGTTGACCAGCAGCGCCGTATCGCAGCCGGCCAGGAAGGAGCGCAGCGTGTGCCCGCCCAGCCAGGCGCCCAGGGCTTGCGCGTCGCCCAGGTCGACCACGGCCTGCTCCATCCCTTCGCCTATTTCCGCATGCCCGCGCGCCAGCCCCAGCACGGGAATGCCGCGCGCCACCAGTTCCGCCGCCACCGCGGCCCCCAGGCCACGGCTGTGACCGGTCACGACTGCCTTGATCATGTTCGTCTCCGTTCCTGCTGTCTGGCTTGCTGAATTTTCTCCACTAACCGAAAGACCGTCGCACCGGCGAGGCCGGTGCCCAATTTCGTAGCGCATCGAGATGCTTGCGAAAATTGGGTTCCGGCCTGCGCCGGAACGACGTTCCAAGCTTACGGTACTGACGTGCAACACATCACTAGACCTCTTCCGACCTAGCTGCGCCTAGATGAATACCGGTTCCGGCTCCAGTTCCACGCCGTAGCGCGACTTGACGTCGGCCTGGATCGCGCGCGCCAGCCGCACCACGTCCTTGCCGGTGGCGCCGCCCAGGTTGACCAGCACCAGCGCCTGCTTCGGATACACGCCCGCCGCTCCCAGCGCCCGGCCCTTCCAGCCGCACTGGTCGATCAGCCAGCCGGCCGCCAGCTTCTCGCTGCCGTCCGCCTGTGCATGGTGCACCAGTTGCGGAAATTCGGCCAGCAGCCGCGCGCAGCGTTCCCGGCTGACGACCGGGTTCTTGAAGAAGCTGCCGGCGTTGCCGATCTCGCTTGGGTCGGGCAGCTTGCGGCGCCGGATCGCCTCGACGGTGCGCCCGATGTCCAGCGGCGTCGGCGCGGTGAGTCCGGCCTCTTCCACGGCCCGGGCCAGTTCGGCATAACGCAGGTTCGGCGACCAGGCCGCCGGCAGCGCGAAGGTGACGTCCAGCACCACCAGCGCACGTCCTTCCGGATGCTTGAAGAGGCTGTCGCGGTAGGCGAAGCGGCAGGCGGCCGCGTCCAGGGTGCGCACTTCCCCGCTGTCCATGTCGTAGGCGCTCAGGGAGTGGAAAACGTCCTTGGTTTCCGTCCCGTACGCCCCCACGTTCTGGATCGGCGCCGCCCCCACCGTGCCCGGGATCAGGGACAGGTTTTCCAGCCCGCCCAGTCCCTGGGCCAGGGTCCACTGGACGAAGGCATGCCAGTTCTCGCCGGCCTGGGCCCGTACCAGGATGCGGCCGTTCCGCTCGCCCAGCACTTCCTTGCCCAAGCCCGCCATGTGCAGGACGATGCCGTCGAAGTCGCGGGTGAACAGCATGTTGCTGCCGCCGCCCAGCACCAGGCGCGGCAGCCCGGCCAGCAGCGGATCGCGCCGCACGGCATCGAGCTGGGCCGCCCCCCTCACCTCCAGGTAATGGCGGGCCCGCGCCGGGATGCGGAAGGTGTTCAGGGAGGCGAGGGAGAAATCGTCGAGGATGGGCAGGTCGGCTTGCATAGGATGACAGTGTTTTTTGGCCATTATAGGGGGAAGCGGGGAGGCAGGGCTGACCCCGTTCCTTGCCGGACGGGCAAATCCGGTGGCCTAGCGCAGGCGTTGTCCGTTAAAATAGAGGGATTCATCTATTCAGCTTTACAAGAAAAAGGAAACCGCCATGCCATCGTTTGATGTCGTCTGCGAAGCAGACATGGTCGAAGTGAAGAATGCTGTCGAACAATCGAACAAGGAAATCACCACCCGCTTCGACTTCAAGGGCAGCTCGGCCAATGTCGAGCAAAAGGACAAGGAACTGACCCTGTTCGCCGATTCCGACTTCCAGCTCGGCCAGGTCAAGGACGTCCTGATCAACAAGATGGCCAAGCGCAAGGTCGACGTGCGTTTCCTCGACGAAGGCAAGATCGAGAAGATCGGCGGCGACAAGGTCAAGCAGGTCATCAAGGTGCGCAACGGCATCGAGACCGAGGACGCGAAGAAGATTACCAAGCTCATCAAGGAAAGCAAGATGAAGGTGCAGGCCAGCATCCAGGGCGAATCGGTGCGCGTCACCGGCGCCAAGCGCGACGACCTGCAAGCCGCCATGGCGATGCTGCGCAAGGACGTGCAGGAGCTGCCGCTGGCCTTCAACAACTTCCGCGATTGAGCTTGCCCGCAAGACAATGGCGCGCGATCGTGTCGCGCAAAACCTGCCCCGCCTTGGGGTAGAATGACGGCCGCGCGGCTGCGCGACTGGTCGATGCATATGTACGCGTAGGGAACTACGGCGGTTTAAGGATTGCAATGAAACGTGTTGATGATTTCCGCCTGAAGCTGGGCAACAAGGAATATGTGCCCATCATGATCGGCGGGATGGGCGTGGACATCTCGACCTCGGAGCTGGCCCTCGAGGCCGCCCGCCTCGGCGGTATCGGACACATCTCCGATGCGATGGTGCAAGACGTGTCGGACCGCAAGTTCGACACCACCTTCGTCAAGGACAAGACCAAGCTCTACAAGTTCAATATCAACAACATGAACAAGGCGGTGGTCCAGTTCGACCTCGACCGCCTGGCCGAGGCGACCCGCCTGCACGTGGGCTCGACCATGGAAGCGAAGAAGGGCGACGGCCTGATCTTCGTGAACTGCATGGAAAAGCTGACCATGAACGCGCCCAAGGAAACCCTGCGCACCCGCCTGTCGGCGGCCATGGACGCGGGTATCGACGGCATCACCATGTCGGCCGGCCTGCACCTGGGTTCCTTCGAGCTGATCAAGGACCACCCGCGCTTCCGCGATACCAAGCTGGGCATCATCGTGTCCTCGGTGCGCGCGCTGCAGCTGTTCCTGAAGAAGGTCGCGCGCCTGGACCGCCTGCCCGACTACATCATCGTCGAAGGCCCGCTGGCCGGCGGCCACCTCGGCTTCGGCATCGACGACTGGCAGCAGTACGACCTGCACACCATCATGGACGAGATCCATGCCTACATGCGCGCGCAGCAACTGGACATCCCGGTGATCGCCGCGGGCGGCATCTTCACCGGCTCGGACGCGGTCGGTTTCCTGGAAAAAGGCGCCGGCGGCGTGCAGGTGGCGACCCGCTTCACCGTCACCCACGAGTGCGGCATGCCGGACCACGTCAAGCAGGAATACTTCCGCGCCAGCGAGGAAGACATCATCGTCAACGGCGTCTCGCCGACCGGCTACCCGATGCGCATGCTGAAAAGCACGCCGGCGATCGGTTCCGGCATCCGCCCGGGCTGCGAATCCTACGGCTACCTGCTGGACGCCACCGGCAACTGCGCCTACATCAACTCGTACAACCGCGAGGTGCAGGCCAGCCCGGACGGCAAGAACATCACGGTGTTCGACAAGACCTGCCTGTGCACCCATATGCGCAACTTCAACTGCTGGACCTGCGGCCACACCACATACCGCCTGAAGGACACCACCCACCGCCTGGCCGACGGCAGCTACCAGATCCTGTCGGCCCAGCACGTGTTCGAGGACTACCAGTTCAGCGTGAACAACGAGATCGCCCTGCCGCCGAAGCAGGAGACCGTCGCAGCCTGACACAGCCTTCGTTTGCTGTTCCATATCTTCAAAGCCACGGTTCGCCGTGGCTTTGCGCTTTATGCGCCGCGCATGGACGAAGGCGTGTAATCTGATCACCCCATGAGCGCTTTTCGCGAAGGGTGCCGGCATGTCGTCCATCGAACCGTCCGCCCACGTCTGCTTCCTGACCGATGACGAGGGCAAGGTCGCGACCTGGAATCCCGCATGCGCGACGCTGTTCGGCTGGACCCCGGCGCAGGCGTCCGGACGCGCCCTGCTCGACCTCGTCGCCGGCGACGCCGGCAAGCCCGCCTGGCCCGCCCTGGCCGCCGCCGGCGGGGCCAAGCTGCGCATGCGCTTTGCCGCCGGGCGCGAGGGCCTGGCCACGCTTGGGCTGCTGCGCCAGTACGACGGCCGCGGCGAGCCGCGGGGCTGGAGCGCCACCGTCCTGATCGCCCCGTCCGATGCGCTGTCCGAATCCGACCGGGTCGGCAATACGCCGCTGTCCGAAGTCGTCGACCTGCTGCCCGGCACGTTTTACGCGATCAACCGCGCCGGCCGCTTCATCCTCTGGAACCACAACCTCGAACGCATGACCGAAATGACGCCGGACGAACTCGGCGCCGCCCACGTGTTCGACATGTTCGAGCCGCGCGAGCGCGCGACCGCCATGGAAAACTTCCGCCGCGTGTTCGACGAGGGCGCCGAGGTGGCGATGGAGATGAACTACGTGTCGCGCAGCGGGCGCGAGACCCCGGTCATCGTCGGCGGCGCGCGGGTGGGCTGCGACGGCGACCAGTACCTGTTCGGGATGGGCCTGAGCATCGCCAAGCGGCGCGAGAAGGAGCACCAGCTGCTCCTGCGCGAGCGCGCGCTGCACGCGGCCAGCAACGGCATCGTCATCACCCGCTGCGCCGGGCGCGACAACATCATCGAGTACGTCAACCCGGCCTTCGAACGCATCGCCGGCTATCCGGCCGTGGAAGCGATCGGGCGCGATGCGCGTTTCATGCAAGCGCCCGATTTCGATGCCCACGAGCGCGGCCAGGTGCGCCTGGCCCTGGCCGAGCGGCGCGCGGTCAATGTGGTGTTCCGCAACATGCGCAAGAACGGCGAGATCTTCTGGAACGACCTCTCCATCACCCCGGTGCGCGACGAGCACGGCGAAGTGACCCATTTCATCGGCATCCTGCAGGACGTCACCGCCACCAAGCAGCGTACCGAGCATCTCGAGCACGAGATCAACCACGATCCCCTCACCGGCCTGGCCAACCGCAACCTGCTGTGGGACCGGCTCGAGCACGCGGTGCACCTGGCCCAGCGCCACGGGGCGATGGTGGCGACCATCCTCGTCGACCTCGACAACTTCAAGACCATCAACGACACCTTCGGCCACGAGGCCGGCGACGTGGTGCTCAGGGTGGTCGGGCGCCGCCTGCTATCGGCGGTGCGCGACAGCGACACGGTGGCGCGCATGTCGGGCGACGAGTTCGTGCTGGTGCTGGTCGACCAGCCCTCGGTGCGCTTCACGCTGCGCATGGCCGAGCGCCTGCAGCGCGCGATGACGATGCCGGTGGCCTTCGGCGGCAACGAGATTCCGGTCGGCGCCAGCATGGGCGTGGCGCTGTTCCCGCAGGACGGCGCCTCGTCCGCCGAACTGGTGCGCGCGGCCGACATGGCGATGTACCACGCCAAGGGCAATGGCGGCGGCGTGCATTTCTACTCGCCCGAGATGCGTTCGGCCAGCCAGAAGCGCGCCGCGCTGGCCGACAGCATCCGCAGCGCCCTCGAGCACGACGAACTGTTCCTGCTGTTCCAGCCGCGCATGGACGCCAGGAGCGGCAAGGTGCGCGGCTTCGAGGCCCTGCTGCGCTGGCGCCACCCGAAGAATGGCATCATGCTGCCGGCCGACTTCCTGGCCGAGGCAGAGGAATCGGGCAAAATGATCGAGATCGGCAACTGGGTGCTGGACCAGGCCTGCGCCTTCCTGCGGGAGCTGCGCCAGCTCGGCTACACCGGCCTGCCGGTATCGGTGAACGTCTCGCACCGCGAATACAGCCAGCACGGCTTCGTCCCGGGCCTGGCCGAACGCATGGGGCGCTATGCCCTGCCGCCCGGCAGCCTGGAGATCGAGATTCCCGAAGCCGACCTGATCCGCAACCCGGCACTCGGGCGCGACCTGTCGGCGCAGCTGCGCGAGGTCGGCGTGGCGCTCTCGCTCGACGAATTCGGCAAGGGGATTTCCGACCTGTCCTTCCTGCGCCAGCTCTCGGTGCGCCAGGTCAAGCTCTCGAAGGCGGCGGTGCACGAGATCGCCCGTGAGGGCGACGGCAGCGGCGCCAACCGGCTGGCCAAGACCCTGATCGACATCGGCCACAACCTCGACCTGGCGGTGGTGGGCGAAGCGGTCGAGACCGAGGCGCAAGTGGACTTCCTGCGCTCGCACGGCTGCGACCAGCTGCAGGGGCAATGGTTCAGCGAACCGCTGCTGCCGGAGGCGGTAAGGCAGATGCTGGACCAGCGCTACCACGCCCGGTAGCCGCCATCCCTCCCGCATTTTCCAGCACGGCGAGCGTGAAAGCGCTTGCAATAGTTCGATATTTAGCTAACAATCGATCATGACTTCCGTTTTCAAAGCCCTTTCCGATCCGACCCGCCGCGCCGTCCTCCAGCACCTTCAACGGGGACCGATGGGCGCCGGCGAACTGGCCGACCTGTTCGACGTGTCCAAGCCGACCATGTCGGCCCACTTCGCCGTGCTGGTCGCGGCCGGGTTGATCGAACCGGAAAAGCACGGCCGCACCATTACCTACCGGCTCAGGCTGTCGGTGCTCGAAGACGCCTTGCTCGGATTCGCGCAAGCCTTCGGACTGAACCTCAGCCGGCCAGACGCATCCGCTGTTCCACCCAAGAAGGAGCAACCATGAAGCCGTCCCCGTCGTCCCGCCTTTCCCACCTGTGCCGCGCCGTGCTGGCGGCTGCCTGCATCCTCGGGGCCTGTGCCCTGCTGGCCTGGGCCGCGCCGTCCTACCTCGATCCGGAATGGGCGCGGCGTTTCTCCGGCGCCCTGCTGGGCGTCGTCGTCGTGGTGTATGCGAACGCAATCCCGAAGGCACTGACGGCCCGCATGCGCTGCGCCTCCCCTGGCGCCGACCAGGCCGCGCGCCGCTTCGCCGGCTGGGCCCTGGTGCTGGGTGGCCTCGGCTACATGCTCGCCTGGCTTGCCGCCCCGCTCGGCATCGCAGGGATGATCGGGGGCCTGGCCTTGGGCACCGCGGTGACCTGCGCCGCGCTCGGCTGCATCCGTATCGGCGCACGCCGGGCCGGCAACTGACGCGTTCAGCCGTCCTTGTTGATCCGGTTGATGAGGGCGCCGAGCACGTCCTCGGCCATCTCGTTGTCCACCTGGCAGGTGCCGGCGTTCTCGTGCCCGCCCCCGCCGTACTCCAGCATCAGGGCGCCGATGTTGGTGTTCGAGGTCCGGTTCAGGATCGACTTGCCGGTGGCGAACACGGTGTTCTGCTGCTTCACGCCCCACAGCACGTGGATCGAGATATTGGTCTCGGGGAACAAGGCGTAGATGATGAAGCGGTTGCCGGCATAGATCACCGCTTCGTCGCGCAGGTCGAGCACCACCAGGTTCTTGTGGACGCGGGCGCAGCGCCGGATCTGCTCCTTGCAACGCTCGCTGTGCTCGAAGTACAGCGTGGTGCGCTCGCGCACGTCGGGCAGTTCCATGATTTTTTCGATCGGGTGCTCGGCGCAATAGTCGATCAGGGCCATCATCAGCTGGTAGTTGGAAATGCGGAACTCGTGGAAGCGCCCCAGGCCGGTGCGCGCGTCCATCAGGAAGTTCAGCAGGTTCCAGCCCTGCGGGAACAGCACCTCCTCGCGCGAGAAGCGCGCCGAATCGCCCTTGTCGACCGCCGCCATCATCTCGTTCCAGGCGGCCGGGAAGGTCCTGGCGCCGCCGTAGTGGTCGTAGACCACCCGCGCCGCCGAGGGGGCCTCGGGATGGATGACGTGGTTGTCGCGCCTACCCGTGTTGCGGATGGTTTCGGATAAATGGTGGTCGAAGGCCAGGTGGGCCGCCGCGACATAGGGCAGGTTGGTCGTGATGTCGCGTGCGCTGATGGCGATCTTGCCGTCCTGCATGTCTTTCGGATGCACGAACAGGATGTCGTCGATCAGGTCGAGGTGCTTGAGCAGCACCGCGCACACCAGTCCGTCGAAGTCGCTACGGGTTACGAGTCGAAATTTTTTCTGGGCGGCTGACATCTGCACTTCCTTTCTGGAGTCGGAAAGCGGGACTGCGGTCTAAAGATCATACATTGCAACGTTTCCGTTTGTCAGCTTTTGCGATCACGCATCCTGGCCGGACGCCATCCATTCCCCGGATCGTGCAGGCTGTCGCACGACGCTGGCTGCAAAGCGGGGCGAGGGGTAAAGTTGCATCATCCCAACAGTTGTCGTTGCCGCGGATGTTGTATTTCCGGCACGCGCCAGCGGCGAAGAGGTACACTCGCCGCTTGCACCCAGAGTGAATAATGAGCATGCAAGCAAGAGACACCAATCCGCATTATTTTTCGAGCGTCCTGTCGTGGCTCTACCGCGGCTTCGACGCCGTGGCGACTTGGGTCACCCAGCTGTCATGGTGGAAGTTTTTCCTGTTTGCGATCCTGACCCTGACCGCCGGGGCCATCCTGCAGGAAGAACTGTTTTCCGGGCCGGCCGAAGAATACGTGGCGCGCGCCGAGCGCGAGCGGCGCGGCGGCGACGCCGCCATCCTGATCGACGAGAGCGGCATCCGCTTCCATCCGCGCAACCGGCCGCGCAACGCCACCACGCCGCCAGAACCGCCGAGCCCGCCGGACGCCGACGGCGCACCGGATGCGCCCGATGCGCCGGCCGCCCCGGCGGCGCCGAGCGCCGCGCCGGCCCCTGCCGCGGGCAGCAACGGCGAATCGGTCCACATCGAACTACCGCCCCAGATCAGCGAGGAACTGTCGAACGCGATCGACGCCGCGGTGGAGGACGCCGCCGAGCAGAAGGTGTCGCGCTACCACAAGCAGGCCTCGACCTGGTTCATGAACTTCGTGCTGCTGTTCGTGCTGGCCCTGTTCGGCACCAAGGCCCTGGTCGGCGGCAAGAAGCGCGCCGAAGCGCAATCGCAACTGGCCAACGCGGCGGCCGAGCGCGAAGCGATGCAGCGCCAGCTGTCGGAAACCAGGATGCAGATGATGCAGGCCCAGGTCGAGCCGCACTTCCTGTTCAACACCCTGGCTTCGGTCGAGCACCTGATCCAGGTCGACCCGCCGCGCGCCTCGGCCATGCAGCGCAGTCTGATCCAGTACCTGCGCGCGGTGCTGCCGCAGATGCGCGACAACGCCGTGGTGACGGGTCTGGGGCGCGAGGTGGACATGGTCACGGCCTACCTGGCCCTGCTCAAGATGCGCATGGAGGAGCGCCTGACGGTGGTGATGCAGGTGCCGGACGGCCTGCGCAGCGCCGCCTTCCCGCCGATGATGCTGCAGTCGATGGTCGAGAACGCGATCAAGCACGGCCTCGAATGCAAGCCGGAAGGCGGCACCCTCAAGATCCAGGCCGAGGTGGTCGACAGCAAGCTGCTTGTCACCGTCACCGACGACGGGGTCGGCTTCGGGGTCATGCCGAGCGACGGCACCGGCCTCGGGCTGCAGACCATCCGCGACCGTCTCAAGCTGCTGCACGGCGACGCCGGCCAGCTGCACATCGCGGCCAACAGCCCGAGCGGCGTGATCGCCATGATCGAGGTGCCTTACCAGCTCGCCAAGGCGAGTTGACCCAGGGTGCATGCGCGCCGGCCGGCGGCCCGCCGGGTGCTTGCCTGGCGCGCTGTTTCATTGAATAATCAACAAATAACCACATAGCTACAGGGACAAGCATGCCTACCGCACCTACCGCGATCATCGCCGATGACGAACGACTCATGCGCGACCAGCTGCGCCTGCGCCTGTCCGAGGCCTGGCCGGAACTCGACATCATTGGCGAAGCCAAGAACGGTGAGGAAGCGGTGGCACTGGTCGAGCAGCTGGGGCCGGACCTGACCTTCCTCGACATCCGCATGCCGGGCAAGACCGGCATGGAAGCTGCGCGCGACATCGGCGCGCGCAGCCAGATCGTGTTCGTCACGGCCTACGACCAGTATGCGGTGGAAGCCTTCGAGCGCGGCGCCATCGACTACGTGCTCAAGCCCACCGAACCGGAGCGCCTGAAGCTCACGGTGGACCGCCTCAAGCAGCGCCTCGAGCGCCCGAGCGAGAAAGCCAGCGTCAACGACAGCGTGCAGGCGATGCTGTCGCAACTGGCCGAGAAGATCGCCGCGCCCAAGCCCAAGCATTTGCAGTGGATCCAGGCCAGCATTGGACAAGACCTGCGCATGATTCCGGTGGAGGATATCCTGTTCTTCCGCTCCGACGAAAAATACACCTGCGTGCAGACCGCCAGCTTCGAAGCCCTGATCCGCAAGCCGGTGCGCGACCTGGCCGAAGAGCTCGACCCCTCGCTGTTCTGGCAGATCCACCGCGCCACCCTGGTCAACGTCAACGCGATCGAAGGCGTGACCCGCGATATCCGCGGACGGCACCTGGTGCTGGTCAAGGGCAGGCCGGAAAAGCTCGAAGTGAGCCGCAGCTTCCTGCACCTGTTCAAGCAGATGTAATTCCGGCGGGGCCGTGCGCGCCCGTCCTGTCGAAAGTCGTACAGTCAAGTTTTACGAACTCGACAGGATAAACCATGAGGAATTCGCGCAAGGACACCCTGCTGCTGGCCGCCGGCGTGCTCGGCGCCTTCGGCGCCGGACTGGCTGCCGGCCGGCGCATCGCCCGGACCGCTCCCGCTACCCACGCCAATCACGATGACGGCTTGCCGCGCGCCAGCCTGTTCGACACCCTCGCCCTCGGCCTGGAGGTCTTCGCCCCGGTGGTGGCGCAGGGCGTGATCATCCGCCGTCCGCCGATGATGGCCCTGGCCGAGCGCTTCGACACCCATCGCCGCGCCATCCGGCGCATGCAGAAGCTGCGCGACAAGTACGGCCCCGGCCCCCTGATGCTGCCGTTGCCGATCCGCAAGCAGGCGGTGGTGCTGGATCCGGCCCACGCCCAGCGCGTGCTGGACGAATCGCCGGTCCCGTTTTCCGCCGTCAGCACCGAGAAGCGCGCCGCGCTGTCGCACTTCGAACCGAAGGGTGTGCTGCTGTCGACCGGTCCCGAGCGCGCCGACCGGCGCCGCTTCAACGAGGCTGCGCTCGACACCGCGCATCCGATGCATCGGATGGCCGCCAGCTTCCTGCCCATCGTCGAGGAAGAGGCCGCGCGCATGCTGGCGCAGGCCAGCGGTACGCTCGACTGGAAAACCTGGTCCGAAGGCTGGTACCGCCTGATCCGGCGGGTGGTGTTGGGCAACAGCGCCGCCGAGGACCAGGAATTGCAGGACCTGATCGTGCGCCTGCGCGGGGCCGCCAACTGGGCCGGTTTCCACCCGAAGATGCCGGCCAAGCGCGAGCGCTTCCTGGCGCGCATCCAGATGTACCTCGAGCGCGCCGAGCCGGGCAGCCTGGCCGGCCACATGGCAGGGATCGCGCGCAGCGCCACGACAGCGCCGCGGCAGCAGGTGCCGCAATGGCTGTTCGCCTTCGACGCCGCCGTGATGGCGAGTTTCCGCGCCCTGGCCCTGCTCGCCAGCCATCCCGCACAGCTGGCGCGCGCCCGCGAGGAGATCGCGGCGCACCAGGCCGGGCAGCCCCTGCCCTTCCTGCGCGCCTGCATGCTCGAAGCGCTGCGCCTGTGGCCAACCACGCCCATGGTGCTGCGCCAGAGCACGTCCGAGACGCGCTGGGAACATGGCAGCATGCCGGCCGACACCGGCATCCTGATCCACGCCCCCTTCTTCCACCGCGACGATACCCGCCTGGAGCACGCCGACCGCTTCACGCCGGAGCTGTGGCTGGACGGCCGGACCGCCGGCCACGACTGGCCCCTGGTTCCCTTCAGCGACGGTCCGGTGATGTGCCCGGGGCGCCATCTGGTGCTGATGCTGAGCAGCGCCATGCTGGCCACCCTGCTCGACGCTCGCCCGCTGGCGCAGACCGGCGGGCTGGCGCTAGACCCGGAACGGCTGCCGGGGACGCTGGACAATTTTGCGCTGCGCTTCCAGCTAGGCTAGAACGGTCTTGTGTGGCCTCAATCCGCTGTGCGCCGCCACACCGTAATGTAGAGCTCCCGGCCTCCAGGCCTTTCCTTGCAGCTTCTGCATGAGCATTCAGCGGCCACCACAGCGACGCTTGCGCCGGCGCGGTCCGGGCACGGCGGTTCTCGTGTTCTCCTTCCTGGGCGGTTACTGCGCCGGCCAGGCCGTCGCCGCACTGCGCCGTGCGCGCGCCGTGCATCGCCCGGTGCGCGCCTTCGACAGCCGCCGCATCGTGCACAGCGCCAGCGACGCCATTCTCTCGATCGACGAAGAGGCGGTGATCCTGTTCGCCAACCCGGCCGCGGCCCAGATGTTCGCCAGCAGCGTCGGCGCCATGCAGGGCAGCTCGCTGGCCCGCTTCATCCAGGCGTCGGTACGCAATGCCAGGGCGCCCTGCGACTACTTCCCTGCCGGCGGCGGGCGCGCCGGACGGCGCGCCACCGATTACGCCGTCACCGGCATCCGCGCCAACGGCCAGCTGTTCCCGATCGAGGGCTCGATCTCCACCGTCGAGCACGACGGGCACGAAGTCTGCACCGTGATCCTGCGCGACGTCTCCGAACGCCACCTGGTGCAGCAGAAGCTGGCGCGCTCGCACGACCAGCTGCGCCAGCTGTCGTCGGCGCTGCAGACCATCCGCGAAGAAGAGCGCACCCACATCGCGCGCGAGCTGCACGACGACCTCGGGCAACTGCTGGCCTCGCTGCGCATGGACCTGACCCTGCTGCAGGGGAACAACCAGTTGCCCGAGCCTAGCCAGCGCCTGATCGAGGGCATGGAAAGCAACCTCCTGATGGCGATCGCCTCGCTGCGCCGTATCGCCACCAACCTGCGCCCGCGCGCCCTCGACGAAGGCGGCCTGTACTTCGCGCTGCAGGGCTTGCGCGACGACTTCGTCGAGCGTCACGGGATCGCCTGCACCCTGCTGGCCGACGAGGCCGAACTGCGCCTGGACGATACCGCCAGCACCGCCGTGTTCCGCATCGTGCAAGAGGCGCTCACCAACATCGCGCGCCACGCCGGGGCCACCCAGGTCGTGCTCGAGCTCGATCGTCTCGACGACGAACTGCTCTTGAGCATCCGCGACGACGGCCGCGGCATCCGCTCCGAAGACATGGAAAAGAAGGAATCGCTCGGCCTGGTCGGCATGCGCGAACGGGTCTGGGCCATGGACGGCGAGATCACCATCAGCAGCGAGGGCATGTCGGGTACCACCATCGAGATCGCGCTGCCGCTTGCCGGCCGCATCATCGGGGAGAACACCACGAACTGAGGTCCATGCCCCTTTGGCATATCAGCATGTCACGTAGCAACATGTCATTAAGCAGACATATTCGCTAGGTAAGATCCGCGTCGATCTGAGTTCATCGAGAACTCGACATCCTGTCCAAACCAAAGGAGCTCTTCATGAAGTTCAAGTACCTGGCAGCCGCGCTGCTGTCCTCCCTGCCACTGCTCGCCAACGCCCAGACCAGCGTCCAGATCTACGGCGTGATGGACGCGGCCATCGGCGTGGAAGACACCGACGCACCGGGTGAAGACAGCCGTACCGTGATCAATTCGGGCAACCAGTCGAGCAGCCGCATCGGCTTTCGCGGCACCGAAGACCTGGGCAATGGCCTGAAAGCACTGTTCAACATCGAAGCGGGCGTCGCCCTGGATACCGGCGCCGCCGATTCGACCCTGTTCGGCCGCCGCGCCGTGGTCGGCCTGCAAGGCAGCTTCGGCACCCTGACCGTGGGCCGCGAATACAGCCCGATCGCCGCCGTGGCCGCCGCCACCGACGCGCTGGGCCAGGGCCTGTACGGCAGCAACCTGTCGGCCTTCACCAGCGGCCGCCTGACCCGCCGCCTGGCCAACTCGGTCAACTACAAGAGCAATGCGGCGGGCGGCTTCTCCGTCAACGCCGCCTACTCGACCGGCGAAAAAACGGTCGATCCGTCGGGCGACCTGATGGGCGTGTCGCTGGAATACAAGAACGGCGGCCTGTACCTGGGCGCCGGCTACCACCAGCTCGAGCGCCTGGCCACCGGCGACGACAAGGAGTACGCCTTCGGCGCGGGCTACAGCTTCGGCGCCTTCGAAGTGAAGGGCAACTACCTGGTGGCCGACCCGACCGGCGCCAACAACGAGTACAAGAACGCCAACCTGGGCGGCACCTACACCGCCGGCCCCAGCAAGTTCCTCGTCAATTTCCAGCAGCAAAAGCTCGAGAACGGCGCCAAGGGCACCACCGTGGCGGTGGGTTACACCTACGCGCTGTCGAAGCGCACCAACATCTACACGACCTACGCCCAACTGCGCAACAATGGCCGCGCCGCCTTCGGCATCACCTCCTCGTCGGTGACCGTGACGCCGCCGGCAAGCGCACTGGGCGCCGATCCGCGCGTGTTCAACGTGGGTATCCGCCACTCGTTCTAAGCAGCATCGCCACGCGGCGCCCGCCGCGTGCCTCGGAAAGGCCGGCCCTGCCGGCCTTTTTCGTTTTGTCCCGGATGTGCGCCGGGACGCACCATCTTCGTCCCGCGCTTGACCCGGTGAACATTTGCCACGATAGCGAATCTGGCCTAATTTTCAAGTTTAATACGTTTGCCACACCCATGCGGTCGTTCGCAGGCTGGAACACGCATGCACCTCAACACCCGTGCGCACAATTGAAAAATTATCGAATTCCCAATATTGCTTCCGGTATGATCGTCGGCAAATTTAGCAATTATTGTTCTGGCTCTCGACGACAAGGGGATGGCACATGACACGAAAGTCACAGCGGTTCAACGGAGCCATGAACGCTTCCATCAATGGCTTTACCTTGGCGCCGGGCGAAGAGCACGATCCGCACGGCCTGCTCGCGCTGCGCGAGCGCGTCGAGGAACGCATGGCCGTCTTGCTGGCCGAGTCCGGCGACGGCGCCGACCTGCTGGGCGCGGCAATGCGCGCCGGCGCCCTCGGCGCGGGCAAGCGCATGCGCCCGCTGCTGGTCATGCTGGTGGCGCGCGACCTCGGCTGCAACTCGCCGGCACTGGTCGACGTCGCCTGCGCCGTCGAAATGGTGCATGCGGCATCGCTGGTGCTCGACGACCTGCCCTGCATGGACAATGCCCGGCTGCGGCGCGGCAAGCCGGCCGTCCACGTCCAGTACGGCGAAGACGTCGCCATCCTGGCCTCGGTCGCCCTGCTGAGCCGCGCCTTCGGCGTGCTGGCCGGCGCCGGCGACATTCCCCCCGTTACCCGGGCCCGCCTGGTGGCCAAATTGGCCGAAACCGTCGGCACCCAGGGCCTGGTGCGCGGCCAGTTCCAGGACCTGCACGGCGGCGCGCGCACGCTCGACGACATCGCCACCACCAATGAACTCAAGACCGGGGTGCTGCTCGGCGTCGCCGTCGACATGGCGGCCATCGTCTGCCAGGCCGACGAGCGCGTGGCGGCCTCGCTGCGCGCCTTCGCGCTGGCGGCCGGCCATGCCTTCCAGATCCGTGACGACCTGATCGACCTGCCGGGCAAGGACATCGCCCTGACCGGCATGGAGAGCGGCAAGGACACCGGCCAGGATCACGGCAAGGCCACCGTGCTCGCCGCGCTCGGCGTCGAGGAGACGCAGCGCCGCCTGGCCCGGCACCTGCACGAGGCGCAGCAGCACCTGGTGGCGGCCCTCGGCCCCACGGCCGCGACCTGCCTGTTCGTGGACAGCCTGTTCGCGCCAGGCCGTGGGCGCGCGCATTGCCCCGCAGAGACTGCCGTGGCGGGCGCCGATGCGGCGCGCAGCCGCGAAGCCGTGGTGAACTGAAAGGCGAAAAGACATCACATGGCGCACTTCGGGGTCGTCGCACCCGCCTTCTATAGCCATTTCAGCGCCCTGGGCGCGCTCGCCGGCGAACTGGTGGAGCGCGGCCACCGCGTCACCTTCGTGCACCGCCCCGATGCGGCCGCCTACGTCAGGGATCCGCGCGTGGGCTTTCACGCGGTGGGCGCCGCGAGCCATCCGCCCGGTTCGCTGGCGGCCGTGCTGCGGCGCGCCGCCAACCCGGGCAGTCCGCTCGGCCTGCGCCGCGTGATCCTCGACATGGCGGGCAGCACCGACATGCTGTGCCATGAACTGCCGCGCGCCATCGACGCGCTCGGCATCGACGCCATCATCGCCGACCAGATGGAAGCGGCCGGGGGCCTGGTCGCCGAAGGGCTCGGCCTGCCCTTCGTCTCGGTGGCCTGCGCCCTGCCGGTGAACCGCGAACCGGGCATTCCGCTGGCCGTCATGCCCTTCGACTATGCCGAGGACGAGCGCACGCGCAAGATCTACGAAGGCAGCACCCGCGTCTACGACTGGATGATGAGCCCGCACCGCCGCAGCATTGCCGCCAACGCGCGCCGCTTCGGCCTGGGCGAACGCGGTGCCCTGCACGAATGCCTGTCGCCGCTGGCCCAGCTCAGCCAGACCGTCAGCGCCTTCGACTTCCCGCGCCGCGCCTTGCCGCCGCACTTTCACCACGTGGGGCCGCTGCGTCCGACCGGCGCGCATGCCGGCGGCCCGAACCGGCACTTCATGCCTGCGATCGCGGCCGGCAAGCCCTTCGTGTTCGCCTCGCTGGGCACCATGCAGGGCGGACGCCTGGCGCTGTTCAAGCGCATCGCGCGAGCCTGCCGCGCGCTCGACGCGCAGTTGCTGGTCGCTCACTGCGGCGGCCTGGATGCCCGCCAGGAGCGCGCCCTCGAGGCGGCCGGCGCCACCTGGGTCTGCGGCTTCGCCGACCAGCAGGCGGCGCTCGAGCGCGCCGACGCGGTGGTCTCGCATGCCGGCTCGAACACGGTGATGGACGCGATCGCCGCACGCACGCCGATCCTGGCCCTGCCGATCGCGTTCGACCAGCCCGGCACCGCCGCGCGCATCGTCCACGCCGGCATCGGCCTGAAGGCATCCGCGCGCCTGGCCGGCAGCGCGCAGTTGGCGCGCCTGCTGCGCCGCCTGCTCGAAGAAAACAGCTTCCGCACCCGCCTGGACGCCCTGGCCGGCAGCGTGGCCGGCGCCGGCGGCACGCCGCGCGCGGCCGACATCATCGAGGCGGCCTTGCCGGGTATGCGTCGGCCGCTTGCCATGGACGCCGCCAACCTTGGATAAGCCCACGCCCGACTACGACCTGGTGCTGGCCGGCGGCGGACTCGCCAACGGCCTGCTGGCCTGGCGCCTGCGCAGCCTGCGCCCGGAGCTGCGCATCCTGCTGCTGGAAAGCGACGAACACATCGGCGGCAACCACACCTGGTCCTTCCACGATTCCGACCTGAGCCCGGACCAGGCGGCCTGGATCGCCCCGCTGGTCAGCCGGCGCTGGCCGCGCTACGACGTCGCCTTCCCGGACCTGGCGCGCACGCTCGAGGGCGGCTACGCCAGCATCGCCTCGAACGACTTCGCGCGCGTGATCGAGCCGGCGCTGGGCGCCGCCCTGCTCACCGGCGCGCGCATCGAATCGCTCACGCCGACGGGCGTGCGCCTGCGCGACGGCCGGCGCATCCACGCGCGCGCCGTCGTTGACGGGCGCGGCATGCGCCCCAGTCCCCGGCTCTCGCTGGGCTACCAGACCTTCCTGGGCCAGGAGCTGCGCCTGGCCGCGCCGCACGGCCTGGACCACCCGGTCATCATGGACGCCACCGTGGCCCAGCAGGGCGGCTACCGCTTCGTCTACCTGCTGCCCTTCGGCCCGGACCGGTTGCTGGTCGAGGACACCCACTACGTCGACAGCGCCGCCTGGCAGCCGGAACGGCTGCGCGCCAACATCGCGGCCTACGTGGCCGCGCGCGGCTGGCAGACAGCCGAAGTCCTGCGCGAGGAACACGGCTCGCTGCCGATCGTGCTGGCCGGCGACTTCGACGCCTTCTGGGACGAGCTGGGCGGACAGCCCAGCAGCGGCCTGCGCGCCGGCCTGTTCCACCCGACCACCGGCTATTCGCTGCCGCATGCGGTGCGCCTGGCCGACGCCGTCGCCGCCCTGCCCGCGTTCGAGGCGCCGCAGCTGTTCGCGGCGATCCGCGCGGAGGCGCGGCGCGAATGGCAGGGGCAGCGCTTCTTCCGCCTGCTCAACCGCATGCTCTTCCTCGCCGGCCGCCCCGAACAGCGCTGGCGCGTGATGCAGCGCTTCTACCGCCTGCCGGCGCCGCTGATCGCACGCTTCTATGCCGGCCGGCCACGCCTGGCCGACAAGGCGCGGGTTCTCAGCGGCAAACCGCCGGTGCCGGTGGGGCAAGCCCTGGCAGCGGCATGCAAGATCCACCCCGACCAGATCAGGAAACCATCATGACTCAGTTCACAAGCGATCGCATCGCACAAGACAAACGGGCCGTGGTGGTCGGCGCCGGTTTCGGCGGCCTCGCGCTCGCCATCCGGCTGCAGGCCAGCGGCATGCAGGTCACGCTGCTCGAAAAACGCGACAAGCCGGGCGGGCGCGCCTATGTCTATGAAGACGAAGGCTTCGTCTTCGACGCCGGGCCGACGGTGATCACCGACCCCTCCTGCATCGAGGAGCTGTTCACCGTCGCCGGCAAGCGCCTGTCCGACTACGTCGAGCTGTTGCCGGTGGCGCCCTTCTACCGCCTGTGCTGGGAAGACGGCAGCCACTTCGATTACGCCAACGACCAGGAGGCGCTCGACCGCCAGATCCATGCGCGCAACCCGGCCGACGTGGAAGGCTACCGCCGCTTCCTGGCCTATTCGAAGGCCGTGTTCGACGAGGGCTACCTGAAGCTGGGCGCCGTGCCTTTCCTGTCCTTCCGCGACATGATCGCGGCGGGTCCGCAGCTGGCGCGCCTGCAGGCCTGGCGCAGCGTCTATGGCCTGGTGGCGAAGTTCATCCAGGACGAGCAGCTGCGCCAGGCCTTCTCCTTCCATTCGCTGCTGGTGGGCGGCAACCCCTTCGCCACGAGTTCGATCTACACCCTCATTCACGCATTGGAACGGCAATGGGGCGTGTGGTTCCCGCGCGGCGGCACCGGCGCCCTGGTGCGCGGCATGGTCAAGCTGTTCCAGGACATCGGCGGGCGCATCGAGCTGAACGCGCCGGTGGCGCACATCGAGGCATCCGGAAACCGCGTCACCGGGGTGCGGGTGGAAGACGGCCGCCTGTTTGGCGCCGATGCGGTGGCCTCGAACGCCGACGTGGTGCACACCTATGCCAAGCTGCTCGGCGCGCACCCGCGCGGCGCGCAACAAGGCGCGGCGCTGCAGAAGAAGCGCTTCAGCAATTCGCTGTTCGTGCTCTACTTCGGCCTGGACAAGCACCACGAGCAGTTGCAGCACCACACGGTCTGCTTCGGCCCGCGCTACCGCGAGCTGATCAAGGACATTTTCCAGGGACAGGAACTGGCCGAGGATTTCTCGCTCTACCTGCACGCGCCCTGCGTCACCGACCCGTCGCTGGCCCCGCCCGGCTGCGGCAGCCACTACGTGCTGGCGCCGGTGCCGCACCTGGGCAATGCGCCGATCGACTGGTCAAGCGAGGGCCCGCGCTACCGCGACCGCATCTTCGACTACCTCGAAGAGCGCTACATGCCGGGCCTGCGCAGCCAGCTGGTCACCAGCCGCTTCTTCACCCCGGTCGACTTCCGCGACCAGCTCAATGCCCACCTGGGTTCGGCCTTCTCGCTCGAGCCGATCCTGACCCAGAGCGCCTGGTTCCGTCCGCACAACCGCGACAGCGAGCTGTCCAACCTCTACCTGGTGGGCGCGGGCACCCATCCGGGCGCCGGCGTGCCGGGCGTGATCGGCTCGGCCAAGGCGACCGCCGGATTGATGATCGCGGAGGCCGCGCAGTCGCGCGCGCCGGCGCCGGCGGTGCGGGAGCTGCGCGCATGAGCCAGGAGCTGATGGACCATGCCACCCGCACCATCGAGGTCGGGTCCAAGAGCTTTGCCGCCGCGGCGCGCCTGTTCGATCCTGGCACGCGGCGCAGCGTGCTGATGCTGTATGCCTGGTGCCGCCACTGCGACGACGTCGTCGACGGCCAGGAGCTCGGTTTCAAGCTGCCGGGCGGCGCGCCGCGCGATGCCGCCGCCAAGCTGGCCGTGCTCGAAGACCAGACCCGGCGCGCCTATGCTGGCGAACCGATGCGCGACCCGGCCTTCGCCGCCTTCCAGGAAGTGGCGCTGCGCCACCGCATCGACCCGCGCTTCGCGCTCGACCACCTGGCCGGCTTCGCGATGGACGTGCAGCAGACCCACTACGAGAGCATCGAGGACACGCTACGCTACTGCTACCACGTGGCCGGCGTGGTCGGGCTGATGATGGCCTCGATCATGGGTGCGCACGACCCGCGCGTGCTGGACCGCGCCTGCGACCTGGGGCTGGCCTTCCAGCTGACCAACATTGCCCGCGACATCGTCGAGGACGCCCGCATGGGCCGCTGCTACCTGCCGGCGCAGTGGCTGCGCGAAGCCGGCATTCCGCCGTCCGCGCTGGCCGATCCGCGCTACCGGGCGCAGTTGGCCAAGGTGGCGGCGCGCCTGGTCGACCACGCCGAGCCCTACTACGCATCGGCCGGTGCCGGCATCGCCGCCCTGCCGCTGCGTTCGGCCTGGGCGATCGCCAGCGCGCGCAACGTCTACCGGCAGATCGGCATCGAGGTCAAGCGGCGCGGGGCGCATGCCTGGGACGCGCGCACCGGCACCGGCAAGGCGGCCAAGCTGTGGCTGCTGGCGAAGGGGGCGGCCGGCGCCCTCGGCTCGCGTTTCAGTGGTCCTGCGCTGCCGCGCGATCCGGCGCTGTGGCAGCGTCCGGGCGGCGCGGCGGACGCCCCCCATGCCGCGCATGCAAGGCCTGCTTGAGCTTGTGGACCGGCGGCGCGTACAGGAAGCCGAAGGACACGGCGCCATCCTTGCCTTCGACCGCGTGGTGCATGCGGTGGGCCTGGTACAGGCGCTTGAGGTAGCCGCTGCGCGGCGTGTAGCGGAAGGGCCAGCGCTGGTGCACCAGGCCGTCGTGGGCGACGAAGTACAGGGCGCCATAGGCGGTCATGCCGGCGCCGATCCACTGCAGCGGCCAGGCGCCTTCGGTGCCGAACCAGATCAGGGCGATCGCCACGCCCGCGAACACCACGGCGTACAGGTCGTTCTTCTCGAACCACCCGGTGCGCGGCTCATGGTGCGAGCGGTGCCAGCCCCAGCCGAAGCCATGCATCACATACTTGTGCGCGACGATGGAAAACACTTCCATCAGCACGACGGTGAGCACGACGATGAAGGCGTTGAGCAGCATGGCGAATAAACAGGATCAATGGAATACATCGAGCCTACCACAGGCGCCGCGCCGCACAAGCGCCGCACGCGGCGCGCCGCGGTTCAGCGACGGTACAAGCATTCTCATCAATGAAAGGACATCCATGCGTCACCTACTGCTTTCCTGCGCCCTGCTGCTGGCGCTGCCCGCATCGGCCGCCACGGTCGAAGTACGGGTATCGAACGTCGCCGGCGGCAAGGGCAAGGTCAATGTCGCCGTGTGCGACCGCGAGCGCTTCCTCAAGCAGTGCGCCTACAGCGCCTCGGTCCCGGCCCGGGCCGGCGAGACCGTGGTCAGCCTGAAGGATATTCCGCCCGGCACCTGGGCGGTACTGGCCTACCAGGACGAGAACGAAAACAACCAGCTCGACCGCAACTTCATCGGCATCCCCAAGGAGAACTACGGCTTCAGCCGCGACGCCGCCAGCCGCTTCGGCCCGCCGGGTTTCGACGATGCCGCCATCGAAGTGCGCGACGGGACCACGGTCGCGCCGATCAAGCTGCATTGACGCACTGAAAGCGTGCCGCCCACGCCCCACAGCGACGCCCGCGCATGGCAGCCGCGCACCTTCCTGACGCATGTCGGGAGGGTCCGAAAATAACGATAGGAATCGATTAACTCTTCATGTATCTTTGCACTCCACGAGAGGCCGGGCAGCGTTTCCGGCCGTGTCCATAACACGAAGCGGGCCCACAAAGCCCGTATCTCCTTGCTACGGGGAAACAAGCAAATGAATGAGTTGGTCTCTACCCTGAACGAATACGTCTGGAGCACGGCACTGATCGCGCTCTGCCTGGGCGCCGGGCTTTACTTTTCGGTCCGGTCGCGCTTCCTGCAGCTACGTCACATCCGCGAGATGTTCCGCCTGCTCATGGAAGGGAAAAGCTCGGACCAGGGCGTGTCCTCGTTTCAGGCCCTGACCATGACGCTGGCCGGCCGTGTCGGCACCGGCAACATCGCCGGCGTCGCCACCGCCATTACCTTCGGTGGTCCCGGCGCGGTGTTCTGGATGTGGATGGTGGCCTTCCTGGGCGCCAGCTCGGCCTTCGTCGAATCCACTCTTGGCCAGGTGTACAAGGAATCGATCAACAAGCAGTACCGCGGCGGACCCGCCTTCTATATCGAAAAAGGCCTGGGCGTGAAATGGTACGCCCTGCTGTTCGCTTTCGTGACCGTCATCGCCACCGGCCTGCTGCTGCCGGGCGTGCAGGCCAACGCGATCGCCGAAAGCCTGAAATCCGCTACCGGCGTCGAGAACGCCACGACCGGCGCCTTGCTGGCGATCGCGCTGGCTTTCATCATCTTCGGCGGCGTCAAGCGCATCGCGACCTTCGCCGAATTCGTGGTGCCCTTCATGGCGCTCGGCTACATCGTCGTCGCCTGCATCGTCATTCTCCTGCACATCGAGCAGCTGCCGGCCGTGATCTCCTTGATCCTCACCTCGGCCTTCGGCGCGGACGCCGCCTTCGGCGCCATCCTCGGCATGGCGATCCAGTGGGGCGTCAAGCGCGGCGTGTATTCGAACGAAGCCGGCCAGGGCACCGGCCCGCACGCTTCGTCGGCGGCGGAAGTGAGCCACCCGGCCAAGCAGGGCCTGGTGCAGGGCTTCTCGGTCTATGTCGACACCCTGTTCGTGTGCTCGGCCACCGCTTTCATGCTCCTGATTACCGGCCAGTACAACGTGCAGGCGCCGGACGGCAGCCCGATGTTCACCGGCATCCAGGGCGTGGCGGCAGGCCCGGGCTATGTCCAGACTGCGCTGGAGAACATCATGCCGGGCTTCGGCTCGCTGTTCGTCGCCATCGCCCTGGTGTTCTTCGCCTTCACGACGATCGTGGCCTATTACTACATCGCCGAAACCAACATCGCGTATATCAACCGCGCCACCAGCCGTCCCTGGATGGCCTTCGTCCTGAAGCTGTGCATCATCGCCGCGACCTTCTACGGCACCATCCGGACCGCCGACGCGGCCTGGGCGCTGGGCGACCTGGGCGTGGGCCTGATGGCCTGGCTGAACATCATCGCCATCCTCCTGATGCGTAACGTGGCCTTCAAGTGCCTGCGCGACTACGAGGCGCAGAAGGCCCAGGGCAAGGACCCGGTCTTCGATCCGGTGGCGCTGGGCATCAAGAATGCCGACTACTGGGTGCAGCGCAACAGCCAGGCCGCGGCCGAGGGCAAGGCGGCAGGCGGCGCCGTGGCCACCGAGCCGGCCAGCTGCGCCTTCGCAGCGGCCGCGCGGTCCGGCGCGGCCGCTGCCCCGTCTCTGTTATACTGTGCGCGGGTGTTCGTACCATGGGGGTACGGCAGGATGCGCGATGGTCGGGCCGCCACGCGGTTTATTCACGACCATCCTATGCACGATATCCGTCCGATCTCCCTCCCCACGTCCCTTTCCCGCCATGTCGCCACGGAGGCCGCATGATCCGTATCGAGCGCCCTCTCTCGCTGAGCTTCAAGGAATTCTTCGAGTCGAGCAAGGCCGGCGGCATCATCCTCATCCTGTGCACGATCCTCTCGCTGTCGGTCGCCAACTCCACGCTCGGTCCCGTCTATCTCGGTTTCTGGCATCAGTACGTCGCCGGCCTGAGCATCGAGCACTGGGTCAACGACGCCCTGATGGCGATCTTCTTCCTGCTGATCGGCCTCGAGCTGAAACGCGAACTGGTCAACGGCGAACTGTCCGACCTGCGTAACGCCATGCTGCCGATGCTGGCCGCCGCGGGCGGCATCGCGGTGCCGGCCCTGGTCCACTTCGCCCTGAACGCCGGCACGCCCACGCAGGCCGGCGTCGGCATCCCGATGGCCACCGACATCGCCTTCGCGCTGGGCGTGCTGGCCCTGCTCGGCAGCCGGGTGCCGGCCTCGCTCAAGATTTTTTTGACGGCGCTGGCCGTGATGGACGACCTCGGGGCGATCATCGTCATCGCCCTGTTCTATACCGCCGAGCTGTCCTTCCTTTACCTGCTGGGGGCGCTGGCCGTGTTCGCCGGCCTGCTGGCGCTGAACCGGGTGCTGCGCGTGATGGCGCTGCTGCCATACCTGCTGGGTGGCGCGCTGATGTGGTTCCTGATGCTCAAGTCCGGCGTGCACGCGACAATCGCCGGCGTGCTGCTGGCCTTCGCCATTCCCTATTCCGCCAGGGAAGACGACGCACAATCGCCTTCGCACCGTCTCGAACACATCCTGCACAAGCCGGTCACCTTCCTGATCCTGCCGGTGTTCGCGCTGGCCAACACGGGCATCGTGATCGGCGCGGGCTGGGCGACCGAACTGCTCAGTGCAAACAGCCTCGGCATCATCCTCGGCCTGGTCGCCGGCAAACCGGTCGGCATCTTCCTGTTCAGCTTTGCGGCGGTCGCGCTCGGGCTGTGCCGCCTGCCGCTGGACCTGGCCTGGCGCCACGTGCTGGGCGCGGGCCTGCTCGGCGGGATCGGCTTCACGATGTCGATCTTCATCACCAATCTCGCCTTCGTTGGCGCGGGCGACACCATCAACGCATCCAAGATGGCGATCCTGGTGGCCTCGCTGGTGGCCGGCGTCGCCGGCTTCGCCTGGCTGAAGCTGCTGGGCGGGCCGCTGGCCACCGACCGCGATACCGACACGCTGGATTTCGAGGCGGACGAAGCCCCGCGCTGACCGGAACGAGCGGCGCGCAGTGAAGGCGATCCTGCATCCGGCGCGTGCTCGGCGAACGCCGTACGCCCTGCCGCCTTCCGGAAGCGCATCCCATCGTCGGGTAAGACCCGGGCAAGCGCGTCGTTCCGGCGCCGCGCTCAAGCCGGATCGACGATGGTCACGGTGCCGTGCTCGCCGTCGACTTCCACCAACTGGCCGTCGCACAGCCGTGCGAACACGTCGCCGATGCCCGCCACGCAGGGCTTGTTCAGCTCGCGCGCGACCAGCGCCCCATGCTGCAGCACGCCGCCGACCTCAAGGACGATGGCGCCCGCACTGATGAACAGCGGGGTCCAGCCCGGATCGGTGGTGAACGCCACCAGGATGTCGCCTGGCGCCACCGCCTTTTCGTGCGCCGTGCGCAGGCACTTCACGCGGCCGCGCACCACCCCCGGCGACAGCCCCGTCCCGCGCAACTGGCCTGCGGCACCGGTGCATGGCGGGGCGCGCAGGATGCGGCCGCGCGAGTCGAGCAGCGCCGGGAACGTCCGTACCTGGCGCGCCAGCAGGTCGAGGAAAGCGCCGCGTTCCCGCAGACGAGCGCGCAGGCAGGCGCCGGCGCCGGCCGGTTCCGGTTCGAGGTCTGCATACGCCAGGCCGAAAACGTCCTGCGCATTGTCCAGCCGGCCGGTCGCCGCCAGTTCGGCCCCCTTCGCCAGAACGTGTTCGCGCAGGCGCTGGCGGGCCAGCAGGTTGAAGTGCTTGGGCGTGTCGCGCGTGCCGGCAAACAGGCTGCTCATCGCATACAGGCGCTTGAGCAACAGGCGCCGCAGCGGGCCGAAGCGCGCCAGCAGCGCGCGATAGGCCGCTTCGCGCTCGCCCGCCAGCTGCCGGTGCGCGGCTTCCGGATCGTGGCCGGCCGGCGCGGCCGCCATGAAGGACATCTGGCGCAGCAGCATGGCCGGATCGTCGCGATAGCTCGGATGGGCCAGGTCCATCTCGCCCGGACCGCGGCATCCATAGGTCGCCATGAAGCGCTGCCACGCGTCGAGGAAGGAGGTCGGCAATTCGGCGCGCGCGATCCTTTGCGCCAGCACGCCGGGATCGGCGAGATCCGCGGGCGGCAGCATGCGCGCGAGGCGATACATGGCGATGCCCATGTCGACCACCAGGTTGCCGCTCATCCCACGGCCCAGTTGTGCGACGAGCCGCTGCTCGACGGCACAGTCCTTGCGCGCCAGGCGGTTCAGCGCGCCGGCCGCACCAAGGCCGGCCACCATCGCCGGCATCGCGATATCGATCACGGTCTCCGCGACGATGGCGCCGAGCCGCTCCTGCAGCGCCGGCAGACTGGTGCCGGCTTCGACCGGCGCCGACAGCATGGTCTTTGCCCGGCACTCACGCTGGCGGTACAGGCGGTGCGCATGTTGAGGGGCGGCAAACGCCTGCAGGCTGCGCCACAGCGGGCGCCGCAGGCGCCAGAGCATGCGCGGCAGCAGGCGCAACAGCGGCAATGCGGATGCCCGCTGCGGCGCCCGGTAGCGCGCCACGTCGATCGTCGCCAGCGTTCTGGCCAGCAGCGCGTCGGTCGGCGCATTGCTGCGCGCCAGCTGCCGCGGCGTGGCCAGCCATAGCATGCGCGACAGGTTCAGGTACATGCGTCCGCCCTGGATGCTCAGCCATCCGTCGGCGCGGTCGAGCGGCAGCGCGACCGCGCCGGCACAGTGCGCCACCATGCAGGCGATCGTATGTCGCAGCCAGTCCTGTCCCATGGGCGAGACCGGCGCATTGATCGTCATCCCCTTGGCCAGGGCGATGTCCAGGTACAGCGTCCGTGGCGCGCCCGGCGCCGACAACATGGCGGGCGGCAGCGGCACCCAGGTGCTCACCGGCCTGGCCTGCAGAACGTGCAGGGTGCCGACGGCGAACGCGAACTCCACATCCATCGGCCTGCCGAACAGAGACTCGATGCGCGCCAGCATCGCCGCCAGCGCTTCCAGCTGCGCGGGCGCGAGGCAGGGTGCTTCGCTGCCGCAGCCGCTACGCTCCAGCGTCCCGGTAGCCGGCGCCAGCACGCTGGCGATCCGTTTGCTGCCCAGCGAGCCGCCGAGCACGCGTCCGCTTGCCTTGTCCAGCACGAACTGGTCGGCCATGACACGGCCGTCGACGACAGCGTCGCCCAGCCCCCAGTTGGCGCTGACGAGCATCTCGTCATGGTCGTTCGTCAGCGGATTGATGGAAAAACCCACCCCCGACACCTCGCTGTCGAGCTGCCGTTGGACAATCACGGCAATGGCAGGGCCGAACACCGGCAGGCCGCGCGCCGCCTTGTAGGCCAGCACGGGTAGATCCAGGCAGGACGCGAAGCATGCACGGACGGCCTGGCCGATATCCTGCACCGCAACACCCAGGCAGCTGCGGTAGACACCGGCGAACGAAGCGTTGTCCAGGTCTTCTTCCGGCGCGGACGAGCGCACGGCGAAGCCTGCCTCGGCGCCCCACGCGACGCAATCGCGGACCAGCCCGTCGAGTACCCGGGATTGCGCGGGCGTCCAGTCGAGCGCGGCCAAGGCCGCCTGCACCGGCGCGCAATGCGCCTCCCACTCCGCTTGCGGGGCGCGGGTCAGGGCCTGCCAGGCGGGCATGGCGCCGACCTGCGCGATCCAGGGGGCGAAAAAGTCTGTCGTCAGGACCATGGCGGCCGGCACCGGGAAGCCGGCGCGCGCCAGCAGGTCGAGGGCGTGGGCCTTGCCGCCGGCCAGGGCGCGCGTGAGCGGATGGCTGCCGCCGACCAGCATCCGGCATGGTCCCGCCTCGAGCGCTATCGCCGGCGCTTCCGTTCCAGGCTGGGCAGTATGGGCGTCCATGGAGCCGCATCATCCTACGGATTCCCGCCATTTGGCAAGCACTACCCCGGCGGCATGACAGGCACGGCTTTCCTGCTAAGAATCTATCCCGGTAGGGAGGAGCAAGCTGGCGGCGATGCATGGCAAGCGCGCCGAAAGCGACTCATTTCCTACTGGGATAGGTTCTAAGACAGGCGCCCGTGTTCCGCATACGTCGACAAGGCCACGATGGCGCTGCCTGCGACGACGATCAACGCGTCCTCGATCAGGCCGCTGCGGGTCTGGCCGATGCGCGCCATGGCCTGCTTGCGGCCGGCCAGCGTCAGGTAGGCGAGCGGTACGGCGGTGGCGATCGCTGCCGCCGCGCCGGCCTTTTCCCGGCCCTTGGGCGCCAGCGCCGCACCGGCAATGCCCGCGCTCATGACCCGTGCCAGCAGGCCCAGGGCCACGGTGCGATCGGGCGCGGTTTTCATCTTGTCGCCGATCAGCTCACCCGCCCCCATTGCTAGTGCGCCATATTTGAACAGCGGGCGGTCGAGCAGGAACAGCTCGCCCGGGGTGTCGCGCTTGGCCAGGCGCGCCGTGGCGATGGTGGCCATCGGGGTCATCGAACGTGCGCTGGCGACGGCGCCGATCAGGATGGAAGAAAGCAGGCTGGGAATTCTCATTGTGGCGGACTCCTAAGGTGAAGGTTGCTCATGTCGCTCGACTGTAGCTTTCCCTCTCCCTTTCTGTCGCCACTCTGCCTTCCGTCCTGTTCTCAGGCGCAAAGGATCATTTGCAGCAGCCCGGCCACCAGGTCGTTCAACGCGACGCCGTATTCCTTGCTCAGCGTTTGCAGCTCCTGTACCAGGACGCGATTGAGCTTGACGGCAAACGGCAGCACCGAAGGCGGCGCCTCGCTCCCATCTGGTTCATCAACTCCTTATCCTAGTCTCGCGCCGTATCGAGCAGCGCCAGCAACGCGGCGGCATTGCCGTCCTTCGGCCAGCCGATCACATGGCCGGCCGGTTTGCCGTCCTCGAGCAGGAAGAACTCGGGCGTGTTCGCTTCGGCGATCAGGATCCATTCCTTCGTATCGTAGGCAACGCGCAGGGGCAGCGTCGGATTCGCCGCATTCCACTCGGCCAGGTACCAGAAGGGAATGGGCTCGCGCGGCGAGATCAGGAGCTTCAGGTTCGCCTGCCGCAGGCGCGCCAGCAAGACAGGGTTCGCGCGCAGGGCGGCGAGCGCGTCGCGCGAAAAATGGCAGCCGGCGCCCACCACCATCACCAGTTCCACGCCGGCAGGTGGAGGATCGGCGCGGCGCACCAGCACATCCTTGCCGGCGTCGTACTCGTACAGGCTGCGTCCGCTGAACGCCGTGCCCAGCGTGTCGAGCACGGTGGGAATCTTGTGCTTGCCGAGATGCGGCCGCCCGGCTGCAAAGCTCCTGGCTTCCTCGAAGCGGCGGGCCGCGAGCATGCCATACAGCACGCTGTCATCGAAGCCGCGCCGGGTGTCGATGCCGCGCGCGGCCATTTCGCGGTGTACGGACAACAGGTGTCCGGTGGCAGGCGAAGCGGGATCGAGGTTGCTGGCCAGGAGGGCGGCATCGAACAGCGCCGGCAGATCGCCCGGCGCCTGCCGGCGCAGCGCCGCCGGCTTCATCCGCCCTGCAAACACCGAGTCGTAATAGCTGACCATGGGCTTCATCCGCCTGGCGGAGCTCGCATCCGCGGCAGGCGCCCGTTCCTCGTCGAGCTCCCTGTAGAGTTGCTCGAAACGGTCGAGCTGTGCTTCGAGCGCGCCCGATGGCGGCGGCAGGCGTACCGGGGCGCCGGACAGGTTCTCGCTGTAGCCTTTGGCGTAGGCAGCCAGGTCGAAGAAAGCCAGGACTTGCCCGATCTGGCTGGCGTCCAGCTCGCGCACGAGCTGGGTAGCGCTGAAGCCACCCATGCCCTTGTCCCGCCAGACTATTCCACGAAGCAAGCGCCGTTTGCCATAGGGCGTCAGCGCATCGAGCGGGGTCGGCCGGCCGGAGGCCAGCACCTCATCGAGCTGGGCTTTGGAACGCACGACGGAAGGTTCGCCAGCCTGTACTGGAATAGTCCAGCAGGCCAGGCACAGCAACAGTACGCCAGGAGAGAGTCGAGCAGCCATGCTTGCTCCATCCACTTGGTTTTCGTTGGGCCGAGTATATCGGCGGCCCCGGCGGTATGGAGGCCGGCATGGCCGGAACAGTGCATTTTATGCGGAGAGGGTGGCGGCGCTGTGCGGATCGGGATGGGCCGAGTCGCGCGGCCTATCCCGATGGATCTTACTTCAACCTGCAGGTCAGCGCCCAGCAGCTGTCCCAGCGGCCGATCTTGATCTCGCGCACCGCCGTGCCGAGGCGCTTGCGCAGCGCGCTATCGGTCGGGTAGTTCTTGGGCAACTCGTGGCGCTTGCCGTCGGCATCGACGAACTGGGCCCAGGTATTGCCTTGTGCGTCGGTGCGAGCGACCGTCGGGCTGGCGCCTTCGACATACTCGTCGTCGATCAGCACCAGGAGCGCATTCGAGCCGACGCGGGCGCGCAGGCCGGCGATGAAGGCGTCCTGCTCTTCCTTCCTGAAATGCGACCACAGGAAGCCGGCGAATACCGCGCTAAATTTCCCGAGGTCGGTCGGCAAATTCAGCGCGTCGGCCACGCGGTACTGCACGTTCTCCAGCCCTTCCCCATGCTCGCGCGCCACGTTCAGCATCGCTTCGCTGATGTCGGTCGCCAGCACCGATTGCGCGGTTTCGGCGATGACGTCGGTGAAATAGCCGGTGCCGCAGCCCAGTTCCAGCACGGTATGCCCGCGCAGCAGATCCGCGACCTGCTCGGCGACGTCGTCCAGGTCGTCCTGGCGGTCTTCGTCGCTCTCGTCGTGGAATTGGGCGTCGTAGTGCTCGGCAATCGCGGTATAGAAATCGGCGACAGGGTTGTTGCTCATGGTGTTTCCTTGTAATTACAGTTCGTAGTTCTCGCCGCCGCGCATGGCGGACTCGACCATCTTGCGGTTCAGGGTCGGGGCGAGCAGTTCGATGAAGGTGTAGATGTAGCTGCGCAGGTAGGCGCCCTGCTTGATCGCCACGCGCGAGGTGTTCATGCCGAACAGGTGGCCCACGGGAATGGCGCGCAGGTTGCGGTCGCGCTCCGGGTCGAAGGCCATGCCGGCGATGATGCCCACGCCCATGCCCAGCTCGACATAGGTCTTGATGACGTCGGCGTCGATCGCCTCCAGCAGCACGTCCGGCTTCAGGCTGCGCAGGCCAAAGGCATGGTCGATCTTGCTGCGGCCGGCAAAGGCGGCATCATAGGTGATGACCGGGTAAGAGGCGATTTCCTCCAACGACACGGCTTTCGAGCGCAGCAGCGCATGCTCGACCGGCACCACCAGCACGTGCTCCCACTGGTAGCACGGCAGCGTGATCAGGCCGTCGATGGCGGCGATCGACTCGGTGGCGATGGCCAGGTCGGCCTGGTCGTTCTTGACCATGTCGGCGATCTGCCGCGGATTGCCTTGCAATAAGGACAAGCGCACCTTGGGATACTTCTGCATGAAGGCCTGCACCACCTTGGGCAGCATGTAGCGCGCCTGGGTATGGGTGGTGGCGATGGTGAAGCTGCCGCTGTCGTGGGCCGCGTATTCCTTGCCGATGCGCTTGAGGCTGTCGATCTCCTGCATGATCAGCTCGACCGACTGCAGCACCAGGCGGCCCGGCTCGGTCAAGCCGCGGATGCGCTTGCCGTGGCGGGTGAAGATGTCGACGCCGAGCTCTTCCTCGAGCTCGATAATCGCTTTCGACACCCCCGGCTGGGAGGTGAACAGCGCCTTGGCCGCATCGGTCAGGTTGTAGTTCTGGCGCACGGCTTCGCGCACGAAGCGCAGCTGGTGGAGATTCATGAAGTGGTATCGGTTCTTGTGATTGTGTCAGCAGATGACATTTTAAGATGCTTATTCAAGTTACGCATATAAGCAAATGAATTCTCCGTAGTTTGGAATATAAGCAGCGGTCCGTACACTTGGGCTTACATTTAACGGGTGGACAATGTTTGCGGCGGTTTCGCAAGTTGTTGCACACCTTGCCCCTCACTGGACGAGACCATGTACCGCTACGACCACTACGACCATCTCATCGTGCGCGAACGCATCGCGCAGTACCGCAGCCAGGTGGAACGCCGCCTGTCCGGTGAGCTGACCGAAGAAGAATTCATCCCCCTGCGCCTCCAGAACGGCCTGTACATGCAGCGCCACGCCTACATGCTGCGTGTCGCCGTGCCCTATGGCCTGCTGGCATCGAAGCAGATGCGCATGTTCGCCCATATTGCCCGTAAGTACGACCGTGGTTACGGCCATTTCACCACCCGCCAGAACATCCAGTACAACTGGATTGAGCTGGAGCAAACTCCGCAAATCCTGGAAGACCTGGCCTCGGTCGAGATGCACGCCATCCAGACGTCGGGCAACTGCATCCGCAACATCACTACCGACGAGTTCGCCGGCGTGGCTCTAGATGAGATCATCGACCCGCGCCCCTTCGCCGAGATCCTGCGCCAGTGGAGCACCTTCCACCCCGAGTTCATCGCCCTGCCGCGCAAGTTCAAGGTGGCCATCAACGGCGCCCTGGAAGACCGCGCGGCGATCGCCATCCACGACATCGGCCTGACCCTGGTGAGGAACGACGCGGGCGAAGTCGGCTTCAAGTTCATGGCCGGCGGCGGCATGGGCCGTACCCCGATCCTGGGCTCGGTCATCCGCGACTTCCTGCCCTGGCAGCACCTGCTCACCTATACCGAAGCCGTGATGCGCGTGTACAACCAGCACGGCCGCCGCGATAACAAGTACAAGGCCCGCATCAAGATCCTGCTGAAGGCCCTCGGCGTCGAGGAATTCACCCGCCAGGTGGAAGAAGAGTGGAAAGACCTGAAGGATGGTCCGGAAACCCTGACCCAGGAGGAGTTCGACCGCGTCGCCCAGTGGTTCCAGCCGCACGGCTACGCCAAGCTCGACGACATCGACGTGAGCGCCCAGCACGCGGACAACCGCGCCTTTGCCAACTGGGTCAACCGCAACGTCAAGCCGCACAAGGTGCCGGGTTACGCCGCCGTGGTGCTGTCGCTCAAGAAAACCGGCGTGCCGCCGGGCGACGCCACCGCCGAGCAGATGGACTTCGTGGCCGACCTGGCCGACAAGTACAGCTTCGGCGAACTGCGCGTGACGCACGAGCAGAACCTGGTGCTGGCCGACGTCGAGCAGTCGAAACTCTTCGAGCTGTGGCAGTTGGCCAAGGCCAAGGGCCTGGCCACGCCGAACATCGGCCTCCTGACCGACATCATCGCCTGCCCGGGCGGCGACTTCTGCTCGCTGGCGAACGCCAAGTCGATCCCGATCGCGGCAGCGATTGCCGAGCGTTTCGACAACCTCGACTTCCAGCACGACATCGGCGACATCGAACTGAACATCTCGGGCTGCATCAACGCCTGCGGCCACCACCACGTGGGCGCGATCGGCATCCTCGGCGTCGACAAGGACGGCAGCGAGTGGTACCAGGTATCGATCGGCGGCTCGCAGGGCAACACTTCCGCCATCGGCAAGATCATCGGCCCGTCCTTCTCGGCGGTGCAGATGCCGGAAGTGGTCGGCCGCCTGCTCGAAATCTACGTGCGCGAGCGCTTCGAAGGCGAACGCTTCGTCGACACCGTGCAGCGCCTCGGTGTCGCGCCGTTCAAGGAACATGTCTATGCCACGCCGATCGCGGCGGGCGAACTGGTTGGGGAAGACCACTATGCCTAATTTCGTCCTGCACAAGCAGATCATCAAACACCGCGAAGTGGTCGAGGACGACTGGAGCGTGCTGCGTCTCGCGGAAGGCGAAGCGCCGGAAACCGTGGAAGTACCGCAAGGCCGCGTCATCGTGCCCCTGGCCGTATGGCAGGCGCAGCGTGCTCTGCTTTCCGGTCGCGCCGAGATCGGCGTCTGGCTGGCGCCGGACGAACAGGCGGCGGCGATCAAGGACGACCTGCACCGTTTTGGGGTGATCGCCGTCGACTTCCCGAAGTTCTCGGACGGCCGCGGCTACTCGATCGCCTTCAACCTGCGCAAGCGCCTGGCCTATGCCGGCGAGCTGCGCGCGATCGGCGACGTGCTGCGCGACCAGCTGTGGCCCATGTCGCGCGTCGGCTTCGACGCCTTCGCCACCCGCCAGGACCGCAGCATCATTGATGCGCTCAAGGGCCTGACCGTGTTCTCGGAAACCTACCAGGCCTCGGTCGACCAGCCGCTGCCGCTGTTCCGCCGCGCGCCCCGTGGCACGCCGCCGGAACTGCTGGATGCCGGCGCCGGCATTTAAGGAATCGAGATGAGCGACCTCCATCGCCGCGTCGAGGAAACCCAGGCCATCCTGGCGCGCATCGCCCGCGACTACTCGCCCGCCGTGTTCGCATCGAGCCTGGCGGCCGAGGACATGGTCCTGACCGACCTGATCCTCAAAGCGCGGCTGCCGATCGGGATCTTCTCGCTCGAGACCGGGCGCCTGCATGCCGAAACCCTCGACATGCTGGCCAGGGTCCGCGACACCTACGGCTACGAGATCGCTTTGTTCCGCCCGCAGCCGGAAGCGGTGCAAGCCTACGTGGAACAGAACGGCCTGAACGCCTTCTACGACAGCGTCGAGATGCGCAAGGAATGCTGCCGCGTGCGCAAGGTCGAGCCTTTGGGCCGTGCCCTGGCCGGCAAGCAGGCCTGGATCACCGGCCAGCGCCGCGCCCAGTCGAGCACGCGCGCCGAACTGGCGGTGCAGGAAGACGATGCCGCGCACGGCATGCAGAAGTTCAATCCGCTGGCCGACTGGTCGGAGGAGAACGTCTGGGAATACCTGCGCAGTCACGCGGTGCCCTACAACGCCCTGCACGAGCGCGGCTATCCATCGATCGGCTGCGAACCCTGCACCCGCGCGGTCCAGCCGGGCGAGGACGTGCGCGCCGGCCGCTGGTGGTGGGAAAACCCCGAATCGAAGGAATGCGGCCTGCACGTGGTCGACGGCAAACTCATTCGCATCAAATCCGTGGCGGCTTGATCCGCCACCTACCAGGCAAAACAACATGACGAAGCTTCTCGACAACCCGGCCGTGCTCACCGACGTGAATGCGCGCCACCTCGACACCCTCGAATCGGAGGCCATCCACATCCTGCGCGAAGTGGCCGCCGAATGCAGCAACCCTGCCCTGCTGTTCTCGGGCGGGAAGGATTCGGTCGTGCTGCTGCGCCTGGCCGAGAAGGCCTTCCGCCCGGGCAAGTTCCCCTTCCCGCTGGTCCACATCGACACCGGCCACAACTTCGACGAAGTGATCGCCTTCCGCGACGCACGCGTGGCGGAGTTGGGCGAGCGCCTGATCGTCGGTTCGGTCGAGGAATCGATCCGCCGCGGCACCGTGCGCCTGCGCAATCCGGCCACGGACTCGCGCAACGCCGCGCAGGCCGTGACCCTGCTGGAAACCATCGCCGAACACGGTTTCGACGCCTGCATCGGCGGCGCCAGGCGCGACGAGGAGAAGGCGCGCGCCAAGGAACGCATCTTCTCCTTCCGCGACGAGTTCGGCCAATGGGATCCGAAGGCCCAGCGTCCGGAACTGTGGGACCTGTATAACACCCGCGTCCACCCGGGCGAGAACATGCGCGTGTTCCCGATCTCGAACTGGACCGAACTCGACGTGTGGCAGTACATCGCCCGCGAGAAGCTGGCCCTGCCTTCGATCTACTTCGCGCACGAGCGCCAGGTGATCCCGCGTAACGGCCTCCTGGTGCCGCTCACGCCCCTGACCCCGGCCCGCGAAGGCGAACAGGTCGAGACCCGCACCGTGCGCTTCCGCACCGTGGGCGACATCTCCTGCACCTGCCCGGTGGCCTCGACCGCCAGCAGCGTGGAGAACATCATCGCCGAAACCGCCGTCACCGAAGTGACCGAGCGCGGCGCGACCCGGATGGACGACCAGACCTCCGAAGCCTCGATGGAAAAACGCAAGAAGCAAGGATATTTCTGATGAACGCCATGACCGATAATCTTAATCAACGCGGCCTCCTTCGCTTCATTACCGCCGGCTCGGTCGACGACGGCAAGAGCACGCTGATCGGCCGCCTGCTGTACGACAGCAAGGGCATCTTCGCCGACCAGCTGGCCGCCGTCTCGCGCTCCAAGCACAAGCGCACCGTGGGCGACATCATCGACCTGTCGCTGCTGACCGACGGCCTGGAAGCCGAGCGCGAACAGGGCATCACCATCGACGTGGCCTACCGCTACTTCGCCACGCCCAAGCGCAAGTTCATCATCGCCGACACTCCGGGCCACGAGCAGTACACCCGCAACATGGTGACCGGCGCCTCCACCGCGGACGCCGTGATCATCCTGGTGGACGTCTCGAAGGTGAAACTGGGCGACGACGGTTCTGTGACCCTGCTGACCCAGACCAAGCGTCACTCGACCATCGCCAAGCTGCTGCAGATCGAGCACGTGATCGTGGCCGTCAACAAGATGGACCTGGTGAACTACGACCGCACGGTCTACGAGCGCATCGTGGCCGCCTACGGCGAATTCGCCCGGTCGCTGGGCCTGAAGGACGTCACCGCGATCCCGCTCTCGGCGCTGGCCGGCGACAACGTGGTCGAAGCCTCCGAGCGCATGCCGTGGTACCGGGGCCCGACCCTGATCGAGCTGCTGGAAGGCCTGTCGGTCTACGACGAAGCGCACGCCGCGCCCTTGCGCTTCCCGGTGCAGCTGGTGGCGCGCCACAACGGCCACGAAGCGAACGACTTCCGCGGCTACATGGGCCGCATCGAGTCCGGCAAGGTGTCGGTCGGCGACAAGCTGGTGGTGCAGCCTTCGGGCCAGCAGGCCACCGTCAAGGAGATCGTCACCTTCGACGGCTCGCTGCCATCGGCCGTGGCCGGCCAATCGGTCACCCTGCTGCTGAACGAATACCTGGACATCTCGCGCGGCGACCTGCTGGCAGGCGCCGAGCAGCCGGCGACGCAGTTGAAGCAGGTGGTGGCGGACGTGTGCTGGATGTCGGACGAGCCGCTGGACCCGCGCCGCAAGTACTGGATCAAGCACGGCACCCGCCAGACCGGCGCCAAGGTCAAGCAGGTCGACAGCATCCTGGACGTCAACACCCAGCAGCGCTCGGTCGGCTCGGCGTCGGAGGGCCTGAAGCTGAACGACATCGCCACCGTGCAATTGAGCGTCCAGCAGCCGCTGGCGGCCGACGCCTATTGCGACAACCGTGCCACGGGCGCCTTCATCCTGATCGACGAAGTCAGCCACCAGACCGTCGCTGCGGGTATGATCCGACTGGATCAATAAGCGAAGGAGCAGCATGGCGGCACTGGGCAAAGTCTATCTGGTAGGAGCCGGACCCGGCGCCGCCGACCTCATCACCGTACGCGGCGCGCGCCTGCTGGCGCAGGCCGACGTCGTGCTCTACGACGCCCTGGTCACGCCCGAGATGCTGGACCTGTGCCGCCAGGCGGAGCTGATCTCCGTCGGCAAGCGCTCGGGCCAGCGCTCCACGGCGCAAACCCTGATCAACCAGCAGCTGGTCGACTGCGCCGCCAGGTTCAAGCGCGTGGTGCGGCTCAAGGGCGGCGATCCGATGCTGTTCGGGCGCGCCGACGAAGAATTGCGCGCGCTGGAAGCGGCCGGCATCGCGGTCGAAATCGTCCCCGGCATCACCACCGCGGTCGCAGCGGCGGCCGCAAGCAAGCAGCCGCTGACCAAGCGCGGCGTGGCGCGCAGCGTCGCCTTCTTCACGTCCAGCACGGCGCCGGACCAGCCCGATCACCCCGCATTGCCCGAGACGGATACGCTGGTGCAGTACATGGGCGGGCGCGAAGCCGCGGCCACCGCCGAACGCCTGCTGGCGGAGGGACGGCGGCCGGACCTGCCGGTAGTGGTGGTGGAAAACTGCAGCCGGGCGGATGAGCGCATCCTGCGGCTGACCCTCTCCGACCTGGCCCGCGGCCTGGAGCCGGGACACGGGCCGGTGCTGGTGATGCTCGGCGAGGCCCTGGCAAAACGCGAGCACCAGAGTTTGTAGGGGTGATCTGGTCCGGTGGACCGGATCACGCTTCGCCGTCCGCGCATCCAGCAAGTGCAAGCGCTGTAGCGGCGCATCCGTGATTTGAACGCGCGGACGGCATAGCCGTCCACCCTACGATTCGCGATCATTCACCCGTGACAGTGCATCACCCCCAGGGCATGAACTCGATCCCGTTCTGGATCGCCCCGATCACCTGCGCCTGGTTCTCGGCGCTCTCGCTGAAGAAGGCCAGCACCTGCTCGCGCGGTGTGTGCAGCTCGGTCAGCGCCTTCATCCAGTAATCGTATCCCGCGCCTTCGGCGCTGCGGTGCAGCACGTTGTTGTACAGGAGCCCGACGAACTGCGCGTCGCTCGCGTTGGCGCCGTACAGGCTCTTGAACTCGTCGCTCCCGGCGAAGCCCGCCGCCACTTGCGTCAGCGTCACGCCCGCATCCATCATCTTGATCCAGTAGCCTACGCCCTCCTTGTCGGGCACGCGGTCGAAGGCCGCCCGGTACAGGCGGTAGGCCTGGCCGGCGGTGCCCTCGATGTCCAGCGCCACCGAGACGTCGGCGAACTTCAGGCGCTCGACGTTCACCAGCGTGTCGGCGCCGGAGGCGCCATGGCGGTCGACGACGGTGGTAACGGCCGCGCCGCGCGTGATGTCGAACAGGCTCCTGTAGCTGCCATATTCGACCGTGTCGATCCCGCCGAGGCCGTCGATCTTCTGGCTGCCGGCCATGGCCTTGATCAGGTTGGCGCCGTCGTTGCCGCTCACACTGGTTGCGATGGACGATCCGCTGCCCGTGGTGTTGCCGGTACTGCCCGTGGACGGCGTGGGAGCCGGCGTCACTGTCGGCCCCGGTGCGGGAGCCGGAGCCGGGGCCGGGGCCGGGGCCGGGGCCGGGGCTGGGGCTGGAGCTGGAGCCGGAGCTGGCGCCGGTACGGGCGCCGGTACGGGCGCCGTGCCGGCCGCCGGTGCGGACCCTATCGGCGCCGGTTCGATCCCGGCCAGCACACGGGCCTCGACCTGGACCGTCCCGTCGGCCCGGGTATCGACCCAGGCGGCGGCGAATCCGCCATTGGCCAGCGCACTCAGGACCGGGTTGGCCTGGTCGCCCTGGCGCATTTCGTTGATCCCGAATTCGCGTGCGTCGAGCGACGCGCCGTCGGCGGCGAAGCGGCGGCCGAAGACACCATTGCCGTCGAAGTCGCCGCCCGCGCTCTGCCAGGCGACAAGGAAGCCGCCGTCGGCCAGCGCGACCGTGGTCGCCTCGAAGCGACCGCCGCCGGCGTCGAGGTTCGCCTGGGTCATCTCGCCCAGGCGCTTGCCGGCGGCGTCGAAGCGCTGGAAGAAGATGTCGCTGCTCGCGAAGCCCCACGGCGAATTCGCATAGCTGTCCCAGGTCACCACGAAGCCGCCGCCGGCCAGCGCGGTGACGGCCGGCTGCGGCGCCGCCGTGGCGATGCTGGCGGCCAGCCCGTCGCCGCTCACCAGGATAGTGGCGCCGCCGGCCTGGGCGGCGTAGACGTTGCCATCGTTCAGCTCGCCCCATGCCACGACGTAGCCATTGGCGCTGGCGGCGATGCTCGGGCTGAAGGCCGAGCCCAGCGTGCCATGGACCTGCTCGGCGCCGATCGGGTTGCCGTTGGCGTCAATGCTGCGCACGTGCACCTGGCCGCCGCTGCGCCAGGCGACGGCAAAGGAGCCGTCGCCCAATGCGGCCACGTCGGGCATGGCGGTGTCGAAGCCCGCGGCACCGACGACGACTTCGGCGCCCGGCCTGCCGCCCGCGTCGAGGACGCGGTAGGCGATGCGGGTGAGCGCGCCGTCGGTGCTGGTGTAGGCCACCACCGAGCGCCCGTCCGCCAGCGCGGCCACCGCGGGCGCCCCTTCCACCGCGCCGTCGCTGGCCGAGCTGATGGCGAAGGCCTGCCCCTGTGCGGCGCCGCTGGCGCTGCGCAGTTGCCCGACCACGCTGCCGCCCGGCGCCTGCCATACCGCGATGAAGGCGCCGGTCGATAGCGTCGCCAGTTCCGGGTTGGCGGAAGGCGCCGCGGCGCCGAGGGCAAACTCGCTGCCGAAGCCGGCGAGGTCGCGCGAGCTGCCCGCCTCGACGGTGTACACCAGCGTCTCGGCGATACCCTTGCCCGGCAGCGGATTGCCGTAGCCGTCGATCTGGTAGCGGTCGTAGTAATGCACGGTGACCGCCACGCCGCTGCCTGCGGCCGGCAGCAAGGCCGGGTCATTGAGAATCAGGCGCGCGGTGGTGTCGGTGGCCGGGTTGTAGGCGATCGAGAACAGGCCCGGCACCGACTGGGCATCGATGACCCAGCGTCCGCCGGTCGGCAGTCCCCAGTCGATCGGGGTCAAGGTGGCGGCGAGTTCGCCGCTGCGCAGGGTGGTGAACAGGACATCGCGGTCGTCGAGGATGCCGACAGGCGCGTAATCGGTGATTTCGGTACTCATGGGCGGCATGTTTCTGAAGTGGGCCGCGCGGCGCGCGCGGAACTGAACAGAAACAATGATGCCCTACGGAAACTGGTATTTAAAGACGGAAATTAAATTCCATGCGGCAATACGACGAAAAACCAACGTAATATTGCCGGCTTTGCCAAGCCTGTTAAGCCCTTGACAGCATAAAACTGGACAGGACGGCAAAGATAACGTAATGCCTCGCGCTCAGCCCAGGGCGCGGATGCAGTAGTCGGTCATGGCCGCCTGCACGCCGGGGTCTTCGCCGATGGCGCCGGCCACCGCCAGGTGCAGGCCCGGATGGGCGGCGCGGATGCCGTCCGCCAGTTGCGGCAGGTCGCGCAGCAGGTGGCCGCCCTGCCCCAGGAACACCGGCACCACCGTGACGTCGTCCACGCCCTCGGCGACCAGCGCGTCGACCGCGGCGGGCAGGCGCGGCTCCATCAGTTCCAGAAAAGCCAGGCGCACCTGCACGCCCGGCAGCCGGGCCTGCGACTGCTCGCGCAGGCGTTCGAAGGGTGCGGCCCAGCTTTGCGCGCGGGCGCCGTGGGCGAACAGGACGAGTGCGCGTTTCATGATAGTCAATGCCTTTCCACCCACATCAGGGCGCCGATGGCCAGCAGCAGGAACAGCAGGCTCGGTGCGGCCGCCGTGAAGAAGGCCGGCAGCGCCGTCAGGACGCCCAGGTTCGAGAACAGGGCGTTGAGCAGCAGGAAGCCCACGCCGATCATGATGCCGACAAAGATCTTGAGGCTCACGCCGCCGCTGCGCGTGTGCAGGTAGGCGAAGGGCAGCGCCAGCGCCATCAGCACCAGGATCGAGAGCGGGTCGATCAGCTTCTTCCAGAACGCCACCTTGAAGCGCCCGGTCTCCTGGCGGTTCTCGGCCAGGTGGCGGGTGTAGACGGCCAGTTCGCTGGCCGACATGCGCTCGGGATCGGAACGCGACACCGACAGGATCTTGGGCGTGATCTCCGAGGCCAGGTCGAGGGTGTCGAGCTTGCGGGTGGCGACGGCGGAGGTCTCCTGGCCGAAGGCGGCGGCGATCGACTGTCCCTGCGGCACCGGGGTGCCCGGCGCGGGCAGCACGCGGCTGTTCGAGAACATGGTCTCGGTGACACCAAGCAGGCGCCAGGTATTGTTGCCGCTGTAGCTGCCGCTGCTGGCGGTGATCAGGGCGCGCATGCGCATGTTGGCGTCGAATTCGTACAGGCGCACGTCGACCAGCTGGCCGTCGGAACGGACCTGGCGCACATTGAAGAAGCGGGTGCCGATCACCGGTCCCTTGACGCCCTCGGCATGGATGCTGTCCTTGGTCCACATGCCCGAGCGGAACTCGCCCGACAGGGCCGAGCCCTTGGCCGCCAGGCGCACGCGCTCGGCCAGCGGCGCGGTACGCGGCGTGATCAGTTCGCCGAAGACGAAGGTGATCAGGACCAGCACGATGCCGACCTTGAACAGCATCGACGCCGCCATGCGCGTGGACATCGAGGACGCGCGCATGATGGTGAACTCGGAACTGGAGGCGAACTGCGCCATCGTGTAGATGGTGCCGATCAGGGCCGCCACCGGCATCACCTGGTAGACGTTGCCCGGCACCAGCAGCAGCACGTACATCAGCGCATGCTCGAACTCGTAGCCGCCCTTGCCCACCGAGGGCAGCTCGGCGGTGAGGTCCATGAAGGAAATCAGGGCGAGGAAGGCGACCGCGACGAAGGCGACCGCCTGCAGGATGTTGACCGCGAAATAGCGTTGCAGGATGCTCATTCGGCCTCCGCCTTCGCCAACGGCTGGGCCGCCGCGGCCTTGCCGCGGACGCCGCGGCGCCGCTTGAAGGCGCCCAGCAGGGCCAGCGGATGCCAGCGGTGGTTGACGTTCAGGCGCCAGGCGAACAGCACGGCCACCGTGAGCGCGGCGGCCAGGTGCAGCGGCCACCAGGCCATGTCGAATTCGAGCCTGCCGCGCTGGACGCTCTTTTCCATCATCTTGTTCAGGTTCAGGTAGGTAAAGAAGATCAGCAGCGCCAGGATCATGTTGGCCGAACTGCCGGCGCGCGGGTTGACGAAGCCGAGCGGGATCGCCAGCAGCATCAGCACCAGGCAGATGATCGGCGCCGAGATGCGCGCCAGCAGCTCGGCGCGCGTGTACTGGTTCTCGACCTGCAGCAGCGCCGTGGTGGGCAAGGCATTGGTCGGGGTGTCGGTGCCGAGCACCGGCACCCGGGTGGCGACGCGCATCTTGTAGCGGTCGAACTCCATCGACTGGAAGTCGGCTTGCCCCGGGGTGCCGGAATAGCGCCGGCCATTGCTCAGCACCAGGTACTGGCCGCCTTTGGGGTCGGACTCGATCACGCCTTCCTTGGCCACGACGACGGACACGTTGCCGTTCTTGTCCTGCGAATTGACGAACACGTTCTGCACCACGGTGGCGCCGGTGGTGGAGCGTTCGACGAAGAACACGCGATCGGCCGACGAGGATTCGCGGAACTGGCCGGGCGCCACGCGCTTGAGGTCTTCGCGCTTCTGGAAGCGCTCGACGAATTCGGCGCGCTTGAGCGCCGCCCACGGCGCCGCCACCAGCGACAGCGCGGCCACCACGGCCACGATCGGCAAGCCGAAGGTGAGCACGGGGCGGATCCAGCGCATCAGCGAGGTGCCGGAGGCGAACCAGACGACCATCTCGGAATCGCGGTAGCTGCGCGTCACCGCAGCCAGCACCGAGATGAAGACCGTGAGGGTCAGGATGGTGGGCAGGTAGTTGAGGATGGCGAAACCGATGAGGGCCAGGACATCGCTTGGGTCGACCTTGCCGCCGGCAGCGGTGCCGAGGACTTTGATGAGCGTCCAGGTGACCAGGATCGTGAACAGCACCGTAAAGGTGGCGCCGGCCGAACTGGCCAATTCACGTTGCAGGGCGCGTCGAAAGATCATTCAATATATAGCTATAATTGCAGGTTAGGCACGTTTGTATGCAAATGCGCCGCGAAATCAAACCGGAGAACCAAAAAATGGACTTTAGCATAAAAGCATTCGACACCAAGACCACCCTGGCCGCCGCGAAAGCCGGCGTGGTGGCGGTTGCCGTGTTCGAAAACAAGACCCTGTCGCAGGCTGCCAAGGCGCTCGATGCCAGCGGCGACATCACCGCGGCGCTCAAGTCCGGCGACATCAGCGGCAAGGCCGGTTCGACCCTGCTGCTGCGCGGCGTGAAAGGCGTCAGCGCGGCACGCGTGCTGCTGGTGGGCATGGGCACGATTGATGCGATCAGCGAAAAGAACTACGGCACCGCCATCGGCGCGGCCATGAAAGTGTTCGCCACCCTGGGCAGCCAGGATGCCATTATCGCATTCCCGCTCGCGGATGTGAAAGACCGCGACGTCAACTGGGCGGTGCGCGCACTCGTGATCGCCGCCAATGAGACCGAGCACCGTACTGATACGCAGAAGAGCAAGAAGGATCCGGCCCTGAGCGGCGTGCGCAAGATCGTCATCGCGGCCGACGCCGCGAACGCCGCCACCGCACTCAAGCCGACCCTGGCCCAGGCCATCGCGATCTCGAACGGCATGGCCCTGACCAAGGAACTGGGCAACCTGTCGCCCAACGTCTGCACCCCGACCTACCTGGCCAACACCGCGCGCGGCCTGGCGGACGAATTCGGCTTCGAGATCGAAGTCCTGGAGCGCAAGCAACTCGAAGCGCTGAAGATGGGCAGCTTCCTGGCGGTGGCCAAGGGCAGCGAAGAAGCGCCGAAGTTCATCGTGCTCAAGCACATGGGCGGCAACAAGAAGGATGCGCCGACCGTGCTGGTCGGCAAGGGCATCACCTTCGACACCGGCGGCATTTCGCTCAAGCCGGGTCCGAACATGGACGAAATGAAGTACGACATGTGCGGCGCCGGTTCGGTGCTGGGCACCTTCCGCGCGATCGGCGAGATGAACCTGAAGCTGAACGTGATCGGCATCGTGGCCGCCTGCGAGAACATGCCCTCGGGCCGCGCCACCAAGCCGGGCGACATCGTGACCTCGATGAACGGCCTGACCATCGAAATCCTGAACACCGACGCCGAAGGCCGCCTGATCCTGTGCGACGCCCTCACCTACGCCGAGCGCTTCAAGCCGGCCGCCGTGGTCGACGTCGCCACCCTGACGGGCGCCTGCGTCATCGCGCTGGGCCACCACACCAGCGGCCTGTTCACCCGCCACGACGAGGCCCACGACGCCCTGGCCCAGGAACTGCTGGACGCCGGCAAGCAGGCCGGCGACGTGGCATGGCGCTTCCCGCTGGGCGAGAACTACAACGAGCAGCTCAAGTCGAACTTCGCCGACCTGGCCAACATCGGCACCCCGGGCGCGGCCTCGATCACCGCGGCCTGCTTCCTGGAAAACTTCACCCGCAAGTACACCTGGGCCCACCTGGACATCGCCGGCACCGCCTGGAAGTCGGGCGCGAACAAGGGCGCGACCGGCCGTCCGGTGCCGCTCCTGACCACCTTCCTGATGAACCGCGTGTAATGCGCGCAAGCGCCATGATGAAATATTCTTTCATCATGGCGTTGTGGTGAAATATTCTTTCACCAAGAAAAACAGCCCCGCGTGCGGGGCTGTTTCGTTTCGTCCTTCAGAACACGGGGCTTTGGACCCGCTCGGCCGCCGCCAGTTCCGCAGGCGGCGCGGCCGGTGTCATCAGGACCGTCAGGTTGGCCGGATAGGACCAGCTGGCGCCCGAATACCTGTCCACGGCGAATCCCATGCCGGCACTGATCACGACATTGCCCATCAGGCTCATGGCGTCGGGACGCGATCCGAAGGCTTCCCGGCCCGTTCCCAGTCCCGCCTTCTTGCAACTGACCACCAGGGGCTCGGCGCTGCGCGCGATGGTGACGCGCCCGGGCGCCACGACGAACCAGCGCCCGAGATTATTGCTCAGCAGGCAGCCCACCCCGCTGACTTCCTGGTAATCGAGCACGGCGTGCAGTTCGACTTGCTGCTGCAGGGGCGCATCGGAGACGGTGGCACATCCGCCCAGCAAGAGCGGTGCGAACAGGAATGGGAGAAAAAACCGGGGAAAACGCGACATGGGGCCCACCAGAAATGCTGTATGCCCCATTAACGGCAGCCAAGAGCGTATCCTGAAGGGCAGGTCGCTACGCCTCGCCGATGACGGAAAAGCGCGGCACGGCCGCGCCATCGACCTCGACGGTCTCGAAGAAGGCCGCGCGCGGACGCACCCAGACGGCGCCGTCCTGGCCGCGGTAGACCATCACGGGCGTGTGGTCCGCTTCCATGACGGCTTCGCAGACCAGTTCGTAGATGCCGCCCTTGTAGTGGCGGTAGCGCTTGGCCCGCCCCAACTCAGGCCTTGGTCTCTTCCAGGGTCTTCTGCTTCTTCTTGAGGCCCTGGATGACCTTCAGCACGCCTTCCATGCCGGCGGCTTCGTCCAACTCGCTGAAGGCGTCGAGCACTTCGTTGAGCACGCGGTTGCGCACCGCGGCTTCGTCCTGCGTGACCGCAGGCTTGTGCTCGGCGTCCTTGGCGAACTTCGACGGCGCCTCGGCCGCGGCCTTGGCGCCATGCGTCAGGGCAGCCTGCCAGATCACCCAGCGGCGCTGGGTTTCATAGACGAGGTATTCCTCGGGCTTGTCTTCGCGGCGGCGCGTAATGTGGCCTTCGCGTTGGGCCCACGCTTCGAATGCATTGCGCATTTCAGTCCTTTGTAAATCGGCGTTCGGGTTCATTTGCTATCGAAAAAACAAGATTTCGAATAGTACCATTTTGCACCTTGCCAATATGCCCGCACGATACACGGACAGATGGCAACCGAACTTGTTCCTTGGTATGCAAATAGTACAGTCTTAGTTGCCGTAACGCAATTAATATATTCCACACGGAAACAGTGTTAAATGCTTCGGCGCTAGTTTAATTCTTTTACGAACATTTTTACAGCCCGCACGGCATAAAATCGTCAACTTCTTTATTATTCTATTAAGGAATTCTAACATAACGCCTTGCATGACACACAATGATAGTGGCTCTTTAATAACAATTGCTGTGTAACCGGCATAAATACAACTGTCATATCACGACGGTTATTTGGGTGGCATATTTCTGTCTCAATAAGCGATGTGCCGAAGGCATGGCAAGGCTATCCGCTCATCTTGCAAACGGTTATCATGCCGCCTTTACCACCCAAGCCGCTGCCCATGAAGATCGCCACCTGGAACGTCAACTCGCTGAAAGTCCGCCTCCAGCACCTGCTCACCTGGCTCGAGGCCAATCCGGTCGACGTCCTGTGCATCCAGGAAACCAAGCTCACCGACGACAAATTCCCGGTGGCCGCGATCAATGCCGCCGGCTACCAGGTCGTCTTCGCCGGCCAGAAGACCTATAACGGCGTGGCGATCCTGTCGAAGCATCCGATCGAAGACGTCCTGGTCGGCAATCCCCATTTCGAGGACGAGCAGCAGCGCCTGATCGCCGCGACCATCTCCGGCATGCGCATCATCTGCGCCTACGTGGTGAACGGCCAGGAAATCGGCAGCGACAAGTTCGCCTACAAGATGGCCTGGCTGGAAGGGCTGCGCACCTGGGTGGCCGAGGAGATGCGCCAGCATCCGCAACTGGCGGTGCTGGGCGACTACAACATCGCGCCGGAAGCGCGCGACGTGCACGACCCGGCCGAATGGGAAAACCACATCCACTTCACCGCGCCGGAGCGCGCGGCGCTGTCAGAGCTGATGGCGCTCGGCCTGATAGACGCTTTCCGCCTGTTCGAGCAAGCGGAAAAACAGTACAGCTGGTGGGACTACCGCAACCTGGCCTTCCGCCGCAACCGCGGGCTGCGCATCGACCACATCCTGCTCACGGAGGCACTGGCGAAACGCTGCACGGCCTGCCACATCGACCGCGAGACCCGCAAGTGGGAACAGCCCTCGGACCACGCGCCCGTGGTGGCGACGCTGGCGGACTGACCCTCAGGCGGCCAGCAGGCGCGCCGCCTCCACGGCCGGCAGCGGCCGCGCGAACAGGTAGCCCTGCGCGAACTGGCAGCCGTAGCCGCTCAGCAGCGCGTACTGCCCTTCCGTCTCGACGCCCTCGGCCACCACCGACAGCCCCAGGCTGTTCGCCAGCGCCATCACCGCCGCCACGATGGCCCGGTCTTCCGAACTGGCTTCCAGCTCGCGCACGAAGGCGCGGTCGATCTTGATCTTGCGGACCGGGAAGCGCTTCAGGTAGGCCAGGCTCGAATAGCCGGTGCCGAAATCGTCGATCGACAGGCGCATGCCCATGTCGTTAATCTGGCGCAGGATCTCGAGCGTCTGCCCGCCGTGCTGCATCAGCGCGGTCTCCGTCAGCTCGAACTCCACCAGCGCCGGGTCGATGCCGGTTTCGCCGACGATGCGCCGGATCGAGGACACCAGCGCGTCGTGCATGAACTGGCGCGCCGACAGGTTGATCGCCAGCGGCACCGCCGGTAGGCCCTGGCGCTGCCAGGCGATGCTCTGCTCGCAGGCGCTGCGGATCACCCACTCGCCCACCGGCACGATCATGCCGTTCTCTTCCAGGATCGGGATGAACTCGTCGGGCCCCACCAGCATCTGGCCGCTCGTGTCGCCGCTGCGGCGCCAGCGCAGCAGCACCTCGAGCGCATGCAGGCGGCGCGTGGCGGTGTCGATGATCGGCTGGTAATGCAGCTCGAACTCCTTGCGCGCGAGCGCCCCGCGCAGGTTCGATTCCAGCTCGAAGCGCCGCGCCGCGGCCTGGTTCATGCGCTGGTCGAAGAACTGGTAGTTGTTGCGCCCCGCCGCCTTGGCGTGGTACATGGCCGCGTCGGCATGGCGCATCAGGGTGTCGACGTCGTCGCCGTCGTCGGGGTAGAGGCAGATGCCGATCGAGGGCGAAATGTGCAGGCTGCGGCCCTCGAAGGGAAACGGGGTCGCGAGCGCCTCGATGATCTTGTCGCCGACCTGCGCGCAGTCGCGCGCGCCGCCGACGTCCGGCAGCAGCACCACGAACTCGTCGCCCCCGAGGCGCGCCACGGTGTCGCTGTCGCGCACCGCCGTGCACAGGCGGCGCGCGACCTCGCGCAGCAACTGGTCGCCGGTGGCGTGGCCGAGCGAATCGTTGATGGTCTTGAAGCGGTCGAGGTCGAGGAACATCACGGCCAGTTTGCGGCCACTGCGGTGCGCCGCGCGCAAGGCGCAGTCGAGCCGGTCGGACAGCAGCGCACGGTTCGGCAGGCCGGTGAGGCTGTCGTGGTAGGCCATGTGGTGCACGCGCGCCTCGGCTTGGCGCCGTTCGGCGATTTCTTCCTGCAGCAAGGCATTGGCCCCGGCCAGTTCGGCGGTGCGCTCGGCCACCCGGATCTCGAGCTCGTCGCGCGCGCGCCGGATCGCCTCGGCCGCTTCGCGCCGCGCGGTGACGTCGTCGATCAGCCAGACGCTGCGCCCGCGCTTCTGGGCGGCATCGAACAGGCGTCCCGACAGGCGCGCCCAGAACGGCGTGCCGTCACGGCGCGCCATCAGGTATTCCGCCGTGTGCACCTGGCCGGCTTCGAAGCTGCGCGCGGTGTCGAGGCGCGCCAGCTTCCAGCCGGCTTCGTCCGGGTACAGGGCGCGCACCGGGGTGCCGTCCATGCCGCCGGCGGGGCTGCCGAACAGTTCTTCCATCTTGCTGTTGCAATGCAGGGTGACGCCGTCCTCGACCACCGCGATGCCGAGCACCGCGTTGTCGAGGATCGCGCGGTTCTCCATCAGGGCATTGCGCAACTGGATCTCGTCGAGACGCTCGCGGGTGCGGTCCTCGAACATCCAGATCGCGCCCAGTGCCGGGTCTTCGGGACTGAACAGGTAGCCGTTGAGCTGGCCCCAGATGCGCGAGCCGTCCTTGCGCACGAATTCGGTCTCGGCGCGGTAGGGATGGCCGCTTGCCAGCTGCGGATAGGCATTCGCGCCGAATTCCTGCCACGACTGGTCGTCCGGGTAAACGATGCGGGTCGAGCGGCCCAGCGCCTCGCCGTCGCGGTAGCCGAACATGGCGGCGAAGGCCGGGTTGTAGCGCTGGATGATGCGGTTGCGCGTGTACATGATGCCGATCGTGGCGTTCTGCATGATCGCCTGCACCTCGAACAGCGTCTGGCGCACGTCGGTGACGTCCTCGGCGATCCAGATGGTGCCGGCCTCGTGCGCGCCGGGGTCGACCGCGCGCCCGCGCAGGCGCGCCCACATGAGCGAGCCGTCACGCCGGCGGAAGGGCTGCTCGCCCTTCTCGTACAGGCCGCCGGCGGCCAGCACCGGATAGGCTTCGGCCACCAGCGCCTGGTAGGCCTCGGGCGAGGCGAAGATGTCGGCCGGACTCAGGCGGCTCAGCTCGGAGTAGGAATAGTCGAGCATCTCGCAGATGCGCGGATTGCAGGACTTGAACTGGCCCGGCAGCGTGAAGACGATGCCGACCGGCGCGTTCTCCAGGATGGCGTGCTGGTCGCGCAAGGCGATGCGCAGCATCTCGTGCTCGAGATCCCTCGGCTCTGCGGGCGTCTGGGCGGATGGGGCGCTATCGGCTGCGAGCGCGAGCGCACCTAGGTGTCGGTCCATGGTGGTTCTTGATTGTCTCTCGGCTAACTTGCCTTTTAGAAATCATAAACCACAAAGCCTCCATGTTCCAAAACTAAGAAGCATAAAGACGGGCCGTGTTGTCACGGCCCATCAATCGCATCATCCGACCAATTTCAAGCTTCTTCGAAATAATCGCCCGGGACGCGTACCCAGCCTTCCATCAGCACGCGTGCGCTGCGGCTCATGATCGCCTTGGCGACGCTCCACTCGCCGTTCGACTGCACGGCTTGCGCGCCCACCCGCAGGGTGCCGGACGGATGACCGAAGCGAACGGCCGTGCGCTCGCCGCCGCCGGCCGCCAGGTTGACCAGGGTGCCGGGAATCGCGGCGGCGGTGCCGATCGCCACCGCGGCGGTGCCCATCATCGCGTGGTGCAGCTTGCCCATCGAGAGCGCGCGCACCAGGAGGTCGACGTCGGACGCCGCCACCTGCTTGCCGCTGGAGGCGACGTAGTTCGCGGGTTTCGCCACGAAGGCCACCTTGGGCGTGTGCTGGCGCTTGGCCGCTTCCTCGATGTTGGCGATCAGGCCCATGCGCAAGGCGCCGTGGGCGCGGATGGTTTCGAACATGGCCAGCGCGCGCGGGTCGCCGTTGATGGCCTCCTGCAGCTCGGTCCCGGTGTAGCCGATCGCTTCGGCGTTCACGAAGATGGTCGGGATGCCGGCATTGATCATGGTCGCCTGCAGCCGTCCGACGCCCGGGACGTCCAGTTCGTCGACCAGGTTCCCGGTCGGGAACATCGAGCCGCCGGCGCCCTCCTCCTCGGCCGCCGGGTCGAGGAATTCGAGCTGCACCTCGGCCGCCGGGAAGGTCACGCCGTCGAGCTCGAAGTCGCCGGTTTCCTGGACTTCGCCATTCGTCACCGGGACGTGGGCGACGATGGTCTTGCCGATGTTGGCCTGCCAGATGCGTACCAATGCCACGCCGTCCCGCGGGACGCGCTCGGGGTCCACCAGGCCGCTGGCGATGGCGAAGGACCCGACCGCCGAGGACAGGTTGCCGCAGTTGCCGCTCCAGTCCACAAAAGGCTTGTCGATCGAGACCTGGCCGAACAGGTAGTCGACGTCATGGTCGGCCTTGTCGCTCCTGGCGACGATCACGGCCTTGCTGGTGCTGGAGGTGGCGCCGCCCATGCCGTCGATCTGCTTGCCGTAGGGGTCGGGGCTGCCGATCACGCGCAGCAGGAGCGCGTCGCGCGCCGGGCCGGGCACGCGCGCGGCTTCGGGGAGGTCTTGCAGGCGGAAGAACACGCCTTTGCTGGTGCCGCCGCGCATGTAGGTGGCGGGGATTTTGATTTGGTGTGTGTGTGGCATATCGCCTCAAGTTGATTTCATCGTTAGCCCACGAACGTCATCCCCGCGCTGGCGGGGATCCAATTTTGCGAACGTCATCGATACGCCGGCAACATTGGGTTCCCGCCTTCGCGGGAACGACGCGCACGGAGGGCATCCACAAGTAGTTACGCGGCGACCTTGGGAACCGACGACTCGAGGAAATCCTGCGCGAAGCGCTGCAGCACCCCGCCCGCCTCGTAGATCGCCACTTCCTCGGCGGTGTCGAGCCGGCAGGTTACCGAGACTTCGACGCGTTCGCCGTTCTTGCGGTGGATCACCAGGGTCAGGTCGGCACGCGGGGTACGCTCGCCGCGCACGTCGAAGGTCTCGGTGCCGTCCAGCCCCAGGCTCAAGCGGTTCACGCCGGGCTTGAACTCGAGCGGCAGCACGCCCATGCCGACCAGGTTGGTGCGGTGGATGCGCTCGAAGCCTTCGGCCACGATCGCTTCCACGCCCGCCAGGCGCACGCCCTTGGCCGCCCAGTCGCGCGACGAACCCTGGCCGTAGTCGGCGCCGGCGATCACGATCAGGGGCTGCTTGCGCTCCATGTAGGTCTCGATGGCTTCCCACATGCGCGTAACTTGGCCTTCCGGCTCGATGCGCGCCAGCGAGCCGGCCTTCACGTTACCCATGGCATCGAGCACCATTTCGTTCTTGAGGGTCGGATTGGCGAAGGTGGCGCGCTGCGCGGTCAGGTGGTCGCCCCGGTGGGTGGCGTAGGAGTTGAAGTCCTCTTCCGGCAGGCCCATCTTCGCCAGGTACTCGCCGGCCGCCGAATCCGGCAGGATCGCGTTCGAGGGCGACAGGTGGTCGGTGGTGATGTTGTCGCCCAGGATGGCCAGCGGACGCATGCCGGCGAGCGTGCGCTCGCCGGCCAGCGCGCCTTCCCAGTAAGGCGGGCGGCGGATGTAGGTGCTCTGCGGGCGCCAGTCGTACAGCGGGCTGACCTTCTCGCCATCGTCCACCACGCGCGCGAACATCGGGGTGTAGACCTTGCGGAACTGCTCCGGCTTGACGGCCTGCGCCACCACGGCGTCGATCTCCTCGTCGCTCGGCCACAGGTCGGCGAGACGAATGGGCGCGCCCGACGCGTCGACGCCCAGCACGTCCTTCTCGATGTCGAAGCGGATGCTGCCGGCGATCGCATAGGCCACCACCAGCGGCGGCGAGGCCAGGAAGGCCTGCTTGGCATAGGGGTGGATGCGGCCGTCGAAGTTGCGGTTGCCCGACAGGACGGCGGTCGCGTACAGGTCGCGCTCGATGATCTCCTGCTGGATCGTCGGGTCGAGCGCGCCGCTCATGCCGTTGCAGGTGGTGCAGGCGAAGGCGACCACGCCGAAGCCCAGCTTTTCCAGTTCAGGCATCAAGCCGGCTTCTTCCAGGTACAGGGCCACGGCCTTGGAACCCGGCGCCAGCGAACTCTTGACCCAGGGCTTGCGCAGCAAACCTGCGCGGTTGGCGTTGCGGGCGATCAGGCCGGCCGCGATCATGTTGCGTGGGTTGTTGGTGTTGGTGCAGCTGGTGATGGCCGCGATGATCACGGCGCCGTCCGGCATCAGGCCTGCTTCGTTCTCGACCTTGGCGGCGATGCCACGCTCGGCCAGCTCGGAGGTCGGCACGCGCTTGTGCGGGTTCGACGGACCGGCGATGTTGCGCACCACCGAGGACAGGTCGAAGGAAAGCACGCGCTCGTACTGGGCGGTCTTGAGGCTGTCGGCCCACAGGCCGGCTTCCTTGGCGTAGGTTTCGACCAGTTGCACGGTCTCTTCCTCGCGGCCGGTCAGGCGCAGGTACTTGATGGTCTGCTCGTCGATGTAGAACATCGCGGCGGTGGCGCCGAACTCGGGGGCCATGTTCGAGATGGTCGCGCGGTCGCCCAGGGTCAGCGCCGCGGCGCCCTCGCCATAGAATTCCAGATAGGCCGAGACAACCTTCGACTTGCGCAGGAACTCGGTCAGCGCCAGCACGATGTCGGTGGCGGTGATGCCCGGCTGCGGTTTGCCGGTCAGCTCGACGCCGACGATGTCCGGCAGGCGCATGTACGAGGCGCGGCCGAGCATGACGCTCTCGGCTTCCAGGCCGCCCACGCCGATGGCGATCACGCCCAGGGCGTCGACCATCGGGGTGTGCGAATCGGTGCCGACCAGGGTGTCCGGATAGGCCACGCCCTGCTCGGACTGGATCACCGGCGACATGCGCTCGAGGTTGATCTGGTGCAGGATGCCGTTGCCCGGCGGGATCACGTCGACGTTCTGGAAGGCCTTCTTGGTCCACTCGATGAAGTGGAAGCGGTCTTCGTTGCGGCGGTCCTCGATGGCGCGGTTCTTGGCGAAGGCGTCCGGGTCGAAGCCGCCGCACTCGACGGCCAGCGAATGGTCCACCACCAGCTGGGTCGGGACCACCGGGTTGACCATGGCGGGGTCGCCGCCCTGCTCTGCGATGGCGTCGCGCAGGCCGGCCAGGTCGACCAGCGCGGTCTGGCCCAGGATGTCGTGGCAGACCACCCGCGCGGGGAACCAGGGGAAGTCGAGATCGCGCTTGCGCTCGATGATTTGCTTGAGGGCATCTAGCATGCTGGCCGGGTCGCAGCGGCGGACCAGGTTCTCGGCCAGCACGCGCGAGGTATACGGCAGCGTGTCGTAGGCGCCGGGCTGGATGGCCTCGACCGCGGCGCGCGTGTCGAAGTAGTCCAGGCTGGTGCCAGGGAGGGGTTTGCGGTGGTTGGTGTTCATGGTTCAGGAATCCTCAGTGTTACCCCTTGAACCGTCATACCGGCGAAGGCCGGTATCCAATGTCAGTTGCGGACCATTCACACAGACCTGGATCCCCGCCTGCGCGGGGATGACGGTTTTTCGGGCGCGGGGCGACGGACGCGCCGCGCTCATTCGTCGATTACTTGCGATCCGCGATCGGCACGAACTGCAGGTCTTCCGGACCCACGTAGTTCGCGCTCGGGCGGATGATCTTGTTGTCGATGCGCTGCTCGATGATGTGCGCGGCCCAGCCGGAGGTGCGCGAGATCACGAACAGCGGCGTGAACATGGCGGTCGGCACGCCCATCATGTGGTAGGACACGGCCGAGAACCAGTCCAGGTTCGGGAACATCTTCTTGACTTCCCACATCACCGATTCCAGGCGCTCGGCGATGTCGAACATCTTCATCGAGCCGGCTTCCTGCGACAGCGTGCGCGCCACTTCCTTGATCACCACGTTGCGCGGGTCGCTGATGGTGTACACCGGGTGGCCGAAGCCGATCACGACTTCCTTGTTGGCCACGCGGTTGCGGATGTCGGCTTCGGCCTCGTCGGCGTTCTCGTAGCGCTTCTGGATGTCGAGGGCCACTTCGTTGGCGCCGCCGTGCTTCGGTCCGCGCAGGGCGCCGATCGCGCCGGTGATGGCCGAGTGGATGTCGGAGCCGGTGCCGGCGATCACGCGGCTGGTGAAGGTCGAGGCATTGAACTCGTGTTCGGCGTACAGGATCAGCGAGGTGTGCATCGCGCGCACCCAGGATTCGCGCGGCTTCTCGCCGTGCAGCAGGTGCAGGAAGTGGCCGCCGATCGAATCGTCGTCGGTCTCGACGTCGATCCGCTTGCCACTATGGCTGAAGTGGTACCAGTACAACAGCATCGAGCCGAAGGAGGCCATCAGGCGGTCGGCGATGTCGCGCGCGCCCGGGATGTTGTGGTCGTCCTTTTCCGGCAGGGTGCAGCCCAGCACCGACACGCCGGTGCGCATCACGTCCATCGGGTGGGCGCCGGCGGGCAGCGCCTCCAGCGCGCTCTTGACGGCCTGCGGCAGGCCGCGCAGCGACTTCAGCTTGGCCTTGTAGCCCTTCAGTTCGGCACTGGTGGGCAGCTTGCCGTGCACCAGCAGGTAGGCGATCTCTTCGAATTCGCAGGTAGTGGCGACGTCCAGGATGTCGTAGCCGCGGTAGTGCAGATCGTTGCCGGTCTTGCCGACCGAGCACAGTGCGGTATTGCCGGCGGCGACGCCGGACAGGGCCACCGATTTCTTCGGCTTGAACGTTGGGGTCTCGTTGTTCTGGGTGCTCATGCGTGGCTTCTCCTGAGTCTGAATTACTTGGTTTTCTTCTGGGCGAACAGCGCATCGAGCTTCTGTTCGTAGCTGTGGTAGTCGATGCGGTCGTACAGTTCGGCGCGGGTCTGCATCGTGTCCAGGACGTTCTTCTGGGTGCCGTCGCGGCGGATCGCCTCGTAGACGTTCTCGGCGGCCTTGTTCATGGCGCGGAAGGCCGACAGCGGGTACAGGGCGATGCCGACGCCGGCGCTACGCAGTTCGTCCAGCGTGAACAGCGGGGTCGCGCCGAATTCGGTGATGTTGGCCAGCACCGGCACCTTCACGGCATCGGCGAACTGTTTATACATCTCCAGGCTGGTCATGGCTTCGGGGAAGATCATGTCGGCGCCCGCTTCCACGCAGGCAACGGCGCGCTCGATGGCGGCATCCAGTCCTTCCACGGCCAGCGCGTCGGTGCGCGCCATGATGACGAAGTCCTCATCGGTACGGGCGTCGGCGGCCGCCTTCACGCGGTCCACCATCTCGTCCTTGCCGACGATCTCCTTGCCCGGGCGATGGCCGCAGCGCTTGGCGCCGACCTGGTCCTCGATGTGGCAGGCGGCGGCGCCGGCCTTGATGAGCGAGCGCACGGTGCGCGCGACGTTGAAGGCCGAGGCGCCGAAACCGGTGTCGATGTCGACCAGCAGCGGAGTATCGCACACGTCGGTGATGCGGCGCACGTCGATCAGGACGTCTTCCAGGCTCGAGATGCCGAGGTCCGGCAAGCCCAGGGAACCGGCGGCCACGCCGCCGCCCGACAGGTAGATGGCGCGGTAGCCGGCGCGCTTGGCCAGCAGCGCGTGGTTGGCGTTGATGGCGCCGATGACCTGCAGCGGGGATTCTTCCTGGACGGCCTGGCGGAACGCGGCGCCGGCGGAGTAGTGGCTCATGCTGAAGCTTTCGAATGAGGGTTGATCGGGTATGCCCTTCTTGATGCAATTGGCGTGCCAGTACGGCTTTGCTTCAAAATCAAGGACTTGGGGCGAATTCACCGGCGCTATTGTTTCATTGAAACGAAACGTGAAACAAGATTGAAACATTGTAGCAACAAAAAAACCCCGCCGTAGCGGGGTTTGGTTCAGGCGCAGGCGTCTAGTGTGCGCTTGCCGCCGACGCACCGATACCGGTTTCCGAACGCACTTCCTGCGCCTCGAAGCCGGCCTTGTCGATCGCGGCGCGCGGGCTCTTGTCGGTCACCGAGAAGAACCAGATGCCGAAGAAGCCGACCGCCATCGAGAAGATCGCCGGCGAGGTGTAGGGGAAGATCGCCGTGGCGTTGCCCAGCACGTCGACCCACACCGACTTCGAGACCAGGGTCAGCACGACCGCGGTCGCCAGGCCCAGGAAGCCACCGATGGTGGCGCCGCGGGTGGTGCAATCCTTCCACAGCACCGACATGAACAGCACCGGGAAGTTGGCCGAGGCCGCGATGGCGAAGGCCAGCGACACCATGAAGGCGACGTTCTGCTTCTCGAACGCGATCCCGAGCAGCACCGCGATCACGCCCAGGGCGATGGTGGTGATCTTCGAGACCTTCAGTTCGTCGGCGCTGTTGGCCTTGCCCTTCTTGAACACGGTCGCGTACAGGTCGTGCGACACCGCCGAGGCACCCGACAGGGTCAGGCCGGCCACCACCGCCAGGATGGTCGCGAAGGCCACCGCCGAGATGAAGCCCAGGAAGATGTCGCCGCCCACGGCGCTGGCCAGGTGCACCGCCGCCATGTTGTTGCCGCCCAGGAGCTTGCCTGCCGCATCCTTGAAGGCCGGATTGGTGCCGACCAGCACGATCGCGCCGAAGCCGATGATGAAGGTCAGGATGTAGAAGTAGCCGATCCAGGTGGTGGCCCACAGCACCGACTTGCGCGCCTCTTTCGCGCTGGGGACGGTGAAGAAGCGCATCAGGATGTGCGGCAGGCCGGCGGTGCCGAACATCAGCGCCATGCCGAAGGAAATCGCCGAGATCGGGTCTTTCAGGAAGGTGCCCGGTCCCATGATCGAATCGCCCTTGGCGTGCACCTCGGTGGCGGCCGAGAACAGCTGTTCCGGGCTGAAGTTGTATTGCGACATCACCGCGAAGGCCATGTAGGAGGCGCCCGAGAGCAGCAGCACCGCCTTGATGATCTGCACCCAGGTGGTGGCGGTCATGCCGCCGAACAGCACGTAGACCATCATCAGGACGCCGACGATCAACACCGCGATCCAGTACTCGAGGCCGAACAGCAGCTTGATCAGCTGGCCGGCGCCGACCATCTGCGCGATCAGGTAGAAGGCCACCACCACCAGGGTGCCGGAGGCCGCGAACACGCGGATCGGCTTCTGGTGGAAGCGGTAGGCGGCCACGTCGGCGAAGGTGTAGCGGCCCAGGTTGCGCAGGCGCTCGGCCATCAGGAAGGTGATGACCGGCCAGCCGACCAGGAAGCCGATCGCGTAGATCAGGCCGTCGAAGCCGTCCAGGAACACGGCGGCCGAGATGCCGAGGAAGGATGCGGCCGACATGAAGTCGCCTGCGATCGCCAGGCCGTTCTGGAAACCGGAAATGCCGCCGCCGGCGGTGTAGAAGTCGGAGGCCGAGCGGGTCTTGGCGGCGGCCCACTTGGTGATGAACAGGGTCCCCACCACGAACAGCGCGAACATGCTGATCGCGGTCCAGTTGGTGGCCTGCTTGGTGGCCTGGCCGAGGTCGGGTGCGGCGAGGACGGCGCCGCTGGCGAGCAGCAATGCTGCTGCGATGGACGAACGGTTCAGGGCCTTCATGCCGCCACCTTCTTTCCGCTGCCGCTGCCGTTGCCGCCGGCCACGTTGGCCTTGATCGCGTCGGTCAGCTGGTCGTACTCGCTGTTGGCGCGGCGCACGTAGATGGCGGTCACCACGATGGTGAACAGGATCACGAACAGGCCCAGCGGGATGCCCCAGGTCATGACGCCGTCGCCGATGCGGCTGCCCATGAATTCCTTGTCGAAGGCGCAGAGCAAGGTGAAGCCGTAGTACACGACCATCATGCTCCAGGTGAGGATCCAGCCGAAGCGCGAGCGCTTGCTGACCAGCTTGCGGTAATTGGGGTCGGCCTTGACCCGCTGAACGATGTCTTGATCCACTTGTGTCTCCTGTTATCTATTCTGGTGATGCCTGGTATTCAGGGCTGGCTCCATCCTACGGGCATGCCCTTACCGCATTCTTACGCTGGCTTACGCGTAACTGACAACGGCCGGCCCTGCAAGTTCAAAGCTGGCGCATGGAATCGGCTACACTTGACGCATGAGTTCATCCACCCGCAGCGACGGCGACGGCGGCGACAAGCCGGTCATCTGGACCGTGTCGGTATCGCGCCTGTCCGACCTGTTCCGCGACATCACCCTCGAGTACGACCACCTGGCGACGATCGAGCCGGTCCACCTCGGCTTCGACGAAGCCGCGCGCACGCTGCGCGAGCGCCTCGCGACCGAGCGCTGCGACGTGGTGATCGCCGCAGGATCGAACGCCGCCTACCTGAAGGGCCGGATCTCGGTGCCGGTGGTGGTGGCCAAGGCCAGCGGCTTCGACGTGATGCAGGCGCTGGCGCGCGCCCGCCGCGTCTCGAACCGCATCGGCGTGATCACCTACCAGGAACCCTTGCGCGAACTGGCCGAGTTCGCCGACACCTTCGGCATCGCGATCGCCCAGCGCACCTACGTGACCGAGGAAGACGCGCGCGCCTCGATCAACGAACTCAAGGCGGCCGGCATCGCCGTGATCGTCGGCGCCGGATTGATCACGGACCTGGCCGAGGAAGCGGGTTTGCCCGCCGTGTTCCTGTACTCGGCCGCCTCGATCCGCCAGGCCTTCGACGACGCGCTCGAGATGGCGCGCCTGACGCGCCTGGAAGCGAGCCGCGGCCGCCGCGTGGCGAACGCGGATACGCGCCGCGCCCGCCGCGGCCTGCACGACCTGCGCGGCGATTCGGGCGCGATGGAGCGGCTGCGCCAGACGGTGGTGCTGTATGCGCGCTCGCCGGCCACCGTGCTGATCCAGGGCGAGACCGGCAGCGGCAAGGAACTGGTGGCGCAGGCCATCCACCGCGAAGGCCAGGCGCGCGCCGCCAACCGCCCTTTCGTTGCGGTGAACTGCGGCGCGATCGCGGAATCGCTGCTGGAATCGGAACTGTTCGGCCACGAGGAAGGCGCCTTCACCGGCGCGCGGCGCGGCGGCCACGCCGGCCTGTTCGAGGCGGCCAACGGCGGCACCCTGTTCCTCGACGAGATCGGCGAAATGCCGCTCGGCCTGCAGACCCGCCTGCTGCGGGTGCTGGAAGAGCGCGAAGTGATGCGCGTGGGCGGCACGCGGCCGGTGCCGATCGAGGTGCGCGTGATCAGCGCCACCCACTGCGACCTGGAAGCGCGCGTGCGCGAGGGGCGCTTCCGCGCCGACCTGTTCTACCGGCTGGCGGTGCTGCGCCTGGCCCTGCCGCCGCTGCGCGAACGGCTTGCCGACATCGTGCCCCTTGGCGAGTGGTCGCTCAAGAATGCGCTGGCGGCGCTGGGCGCCAGGCCGCATCCGAACCTGCACGCCGAGATGCGGGCCTGCGCGCCGGTGCTCGAAGCCTACCCCTGGCCCGGCAACGTGCGCGAGCTGCGCAACCTGATGGAACGGCTGGCGCTGTTCCTGGCGGCGGAGCCGCTGCAGGCGCTGACGCCGAGTTTCCTGGTTTCTATTGCTCCTGAGCTAAACAAGGCGGCGGCCGTGCCTGCGCCTACGCCGGAGGCCGAGTCGGAGAGCATTGCCGCGGTGCTGGCGCGCTTCAACGGCCAGCGCGATGCGGCGGCGAAGCACCTGGGGATCAGCCGCACCACCCTGTGGCGGCGCTTGAAGACCGAGAACCCGTAGGGTGGGCGGCTTGTCCGCCCACGCGGTGATTGTTATCGGCTCCGTTTTCGGGCGCGATGATCTTGCTGCAAACTATCACCGCGTGGGCGGGAAACCTGCCCACCCTACAAATTCCCCACCTCGCGCTGGATCAACACCATGCTAAATTATCGCCGTATCATGACTTTTTTACATGGCCTGGCGCCCATTGATACCAGCAAGCGCCAGCTCTTCGACTAGCGCCTGCCCATGAAGCGGCGCACCGCCCGGGTCCCCACCCGGCCTGACGGAGGCACTATGCAACACGCGTCGCAAGCTGCACTGTTTTCCCTGATCGGTGACACCCCCCTGATCGAAGTCACCCGGATCGACACCGGTCCCTGCCAGCTGTTCCTGAAACTCGAATCCCAGAATCCCGGCGGCTCCATCAAGGACCGGATCGGCCGTGCCATGATCGAGCAGGCCGAGCACGACGGACGCTTGGAGCCGGGCGGCACCGTGGTCGAAGCCACCGCCGGCAATACCGGCCTGGGCCTGGCCCTGGTGGCGCGCATCAAGGGCTACCGCGTGGTGCTGGTGGTGCCCGACAAGATGGCCGCCGAGAAGATCCTGCACCTGAAGGCGCTCGGCGCCGAGATCCACCTGACCCGCTCCGACGTCGGCAAGGGCCACCCCGAGTACTACCAGGATGTCGCGGCGCGCCTGGCAAAGGAGATTCCCGGCGCCTGGTTCGCCGACCAGTTCAACAACCCGGCCAACCCGCGCGCCCACGAAACCACCACCGGTCCCGAGATCTGGGACCAGGTCAACCACAGGCTCGACGCCATCGTGGTCGGGGTCGGCTCCTCCGGCACGCTCACCGGCCTGTCGCGCTATTTCAAGAAGACCCAGCCGAACCTGGAATTCGTGCTGGCCGACCCGAAGGGCTCGATCCTGGCCGACTACATCAATACCGGCACCCTGCGCACCGACGCCGGTTCCTGGGCCGTCGAGGGCATCGGCGAGGATTTCATTCCCGGCATCGCCGACCTGTCGCGCGTGAAGAAGGCCTATACCATCCCCGACGAGGAAAGCTTCGGCACCGCGCGCCTGCTGCTGCAGCAGGAAGGCATCCTGGCCGGGTCGTCGACCGGCACCCTGCTGGCCACCGCCCTGCGCTACTGCCGCGAACAGACCCGCCCGAAGCGCGTCGTTTCCTTCGTGTGCGACACCGGCACCCGCTACCTGAGCAAGGTGTACAGCGACGGCTGGATGGTCGACCAGGGCCTGATCACGCGCCCGAAAACGGGCGACCTGCGCGACCTGATCGGCCGCCGCCACGACCACGGCGAAGTGGTCACGGTGTCGCCCTCCGACACCTTGAACACCGCCTTCAACCGCATGCGCAACGCCGATTTGCAGCAACTGCCCGTCATCGACGACAAGGGCCGGCTGGCCGGCCTGATCGACGAATCCGATTTGCTGCTGCACGTGACGGCCGAACCCAAGCACTTCAGCGCGCCGGTGTCGAGCACCATGACCTCCTCGCTGCAGACCCTGCTGCCGACCGCCAGCATGGGCCACCTGCGCGAGATCCTCGACCGCGGGCTCACCGCCGTGATCCATGACGGCGAGCGCTTCTACGGCCTGATCACGCGCTACGACCTGCTGAACCACCTGCGAAGGACCCTGTCATGAGCGACCAGAAAAAACACCTCGCCACCCGCGTGATCCACGGCGGCCAGGCGCCGGAACCCGCCACCGGCGCCGTGATGCCGCCGATCTTCGCCACCTCGACCTTTCGCCAGGACAGCCCGGGCGTGCACAAGGGCCTGGACTACGGCCGCTCGCACAACCCGACCCGCTGGGCGCTGGAGCGCTGCGTGGCCGACATCGAAAGCGGCAGCGCGGCCTTCGCCTTCGCTTCCGGCCTGGCCGCGATCGCGGCGGTGCTGGAACTGCTGCCGGCGAACTCGCACATCGTGGCGGGCGACGACATGTACGGCGGCACCTATCGCCTGTTCGAGCGCGTGCGCAGGAAGAGCGCCGGCCACAGCTTCACCTATGCCGACCTGACCGATCCGGATGCGCTCGGCAAGGCGCTCACGCCTGAAACGAAGCTGGTGTGGGTGGAGACGCCGACCAATCCGATGCTCAAGCTCGCCGACCTGGCCGCCATCGCCGCGCTGTGCCGCGCGCGCGGCATCATCACGGTGTGCGACAACACCTTCGCCAGTCCGGTCAATCAGCGCCCGCTGGAACTGGGCTTCGACATCGTGGTGCACTCGACCACCAAGTACATGAACGGCCACTCCGACGTGATCGGCGGCGTGGCGGTGGTCGGCAAGGAGGAGCGCCACGCGGCCCTGGCCGAGGGGCTCGGCTTCATCCAGAACGCCGTCGGCGCGATCCAGGGGCCTTTCGACAGCTTCCTCGTGCTGCGCGGGATCAAGACCCTGGCCCTGCGGGTGGAGCGCAGCAGCGCCAACGCGCTGGCGCTGGCCCGGTGGCTCGAGCACGAGCCGCGGGTAGCAAAGGTGTTCTATCCGGGCCTGGAGTCGCACCCGCAGCACGCGCTGGCGCGGCGCCAGATGAACGGCTTCGGGGGCATCGTGTCGATCGACCTGGACACCGACCTCGAAGGCAGCAGGCGCTTCCTGGAAGCCTGCGAGGTCTTCACCCTGGCCGAGAGCCTGGGCGGCGTCGAGAGCCTGATCGAGCACCCTGCCCTGATGACCCACGCCAGCATCCCGGCCGAGCAGCGCGCCCAGCTGGGCATCGGTGACGGCTTGATCCGCCTGTCGGTCGGCATCGAGCACCTGGAAGACCAGCGCGACGATCTGCGCCGGGCGCTGGCCGCGATCTGACGCGTTTCGGACTCGCTACAGGCGGCACAGGCGCCCGCCGTCCACCAGCAGGGAGGCGCCCTGGACGAAGGCGGCGTCGCCAGACGCCAGGAAGGCGATCGCCGCGGCGATGTCGGCGGGCTTGCCCACCTCGGCCGCGTCGATGTGCTCGGCCCCGGACGCTACTTGCGGGTTATTCCACAGCATCGGCGTGTCGACCGCCCCGGGGAGCACGGCATTGACCCGGATGCCCCAGGGTGCGCCCTCCAGCGCCGCCGAGCGCGTCAGCGACAGCAGGGCGGCCTTGGCGGCCGCGTAAGGCGCCACGTTGACCTCGGTCTCCAGGGCATGCACGCTGGCGACGTTGACGATCGCCCCGCCCTGCCCCATATGCAGGAAGGCCTGCTTGATGAAGAAGAAGGCCCCGAGCAGGTCGACCTGCAGCACCTTCGTCCAGTCGGCCGCATCGAGTTCCGCGATCAGCTTGAAGACCATCAGTCCGGTGTTGTTGACCACCACGTCCAGCCGCCCGAAGCGCCCCATGACGCGCTCGACGGCGGTGCCGACCTGCTGTTCCACGCCGACGTCGATCAGGTCGCGGTAGGCCTGCCCGACCGGACGCAGCCGGCGCTCGAGGTCGGCGAGGCCGAGCGCGTTCACGTGGCCCTTGTTCCCGCGCAGGCCGGTGTCCCAGTCGACCTGGTCGATCAGGGAATACCAGGTGAAACCGATCAGGGGTACGCCGTTGTTCCGTACCCGCAGCACGTTGGCCCACTCCTTGCGCAGCCATTTCACGGCCTCGTCGCCGCACGGTCCTTGGCACAGATTGATTTCGGTGTGCATCACCGGCAGCCGGTAGCGGTTGTAGTACTGGTGCGTGATCACGGCGTAGCCGAAGATCTCCCCGGACGACACCGTCGAGCCATCCGCCGCCACATGGTGTTCGCTGGTCTGGTAGTAGTCGTTCCCCATGATGCAGTGGTGCTTCAGGTTGTTGTTCAGGAAGAAGTGGTACTCGTCACGCGTCATGCCGTTGTCCATCGGGTACTCGTACATCGTGGAGTCGACGCGACGCCCGTAGTTCAGGTCGAGCGACAGGAAGCGGCGCGCGTTCATGGTCTCGGCCGGGCCGATCGCGGCGGGCGAGCGGGCGTGGAAGTATTCGGTCGACTCGCTCTGGACGAACAGCGCGTCGGGGCGCACCTCGAGGATGGCGCGCATGGCCAGCAGGTTGGCCTTCACGACGTGCTCGAGGGCGGTAACGAAAGCCCGGTCGCTGCGCATCTGCTCGTTCCACCAGCCGTAGAGGGCGGAAAACAGCGCGCAGATCGACATCTCGTTGACCGGCGTGTACAGCTGGATCCAGGGATAGCGCTGGGCAAAGGCGCGCGCATAGTCGGCGAAGATCGCGGGAAAGTCGGGGTTCTGGAAGTTGCCGAGGAAGTCGGGCAGGCCGAAATGGCACAGGTCGACGATCGGCACCAGGCCGCGCCGGCGCAGGTCGGGAAACACGGCGTCGGCGAACGACCAGTCATGCCGTCCCGCGGCAAGCAGCGTCGTGTGCGGCGGGGGACCGTAGCGCAGGAAGCGGATGCCGATTTCCTGCACCAGGTCGAAGTCGCGCCCCCATTGGCGATAGTGTCCGCACTTGTCCATCTCGTCCATGCGGACCCGGCCGCCATCGATGGTCGGGATGCTGTTTTCGATGCCGGTGGCAAAGAGGAATCCGGGTTGGTTCGATACCATATGCGGTCCCGTGCGTGCCCATGCGATGTCAAGCGGACCGCCGCCCTGCGCGGCGTCTTTTCAAACTGTAGACCATGAAAGCGACGATCGCCAGGTTGACCGCCAGCAGGCCGGCGCTCAGCAGGCCCGGACGGCGCAGCAATTCGGCCAGTTCGAAGGGCAGGTAGACGGCGCCGCTGGCCGCCGCCAGGGCTTCGGCCCACGCGCGGCCCTGCCACAGGCCATAGGCCTCGACCATGCGCAGGCTCGAGTAAGCGAGGGCCGCCGCGGCCAGCTGCAGCAGGCGCGTGTCGTCCAGCTGGCCGGCAAGCTCGACGAACACCCGGGGCGTATGGGATGCGGGGTTCAAGTGCGCGTGCGCCACCAGCTGTTCGGCCAGGCGCTGGACGTCCTGGTGCAGCAGCGCGAACAGGCCGCAACCGGTCAACAGCACCAAGGTGCCCTTGGCGGCCTCGAGCGCGGCCACCGCGCGCAGTCCCTGCGACAGGCGCATGTTCTCTCCCACGGGCTCCGGCAATGCTTGTCATGGCGCGGCCGCCATGTATACTGCCGCTGCCTTCGTCCTTGTCCCTTTTACGAAAGAAACCATTGAAAAAGCTGATCTCCCACTGCATCCTGGGCTTGACCGTAGCACTGGCCCTTGGCGCCTGCAAGCGCGCCGACACACCCGCCGCGGCAAGCGCCGATACGCCTGCGGCAGCGGCCGATAGCGTGACGCTGCAAAAGATCGACACCGTGGTCGGCACCGGCAAGGAGGCCACCGACGGCGCCACCGTCGTCGTCCACTATACGGGCTGGCTGTACGAGCCGAATACCGAATCGAAGCGCGGCGCCCAGTTCGACTCCTCCAGCGGACGCGAGCCGTTCAGCTTCCACCTCGGCGGCGGCCAGGTCATTCCCGGCTGGGATGCGGGCGTGGCCGGCATGAAGGTCGGCGGCAAGCGCACCCTCATCATTCCCGCCAGCATGGGCTACGGCAGCTCGGGAGCCGGTCCGATCCCGCCGAACGCCAACCTGATCTTCGACGTCGAACTGCTCGAGGTGCGCTGAGCACGGCCCGCAGCGCGCCGGGGGTGCCGCCGCCGCGAGTCCCTTCTCCGCTCTTCCGCTTGTTCCCGGCGCCGGTTGCGCCGGCTTCCGTGCGTCCTGCTCGCAGCCCCCTCCCCCGCATGGCGCGTCCTGGTCCAGGACTGCGCGCCCGTCAGTACCACATTTCAGCTTGCTGTGTCTTGCGCACAAAAAACAACGCGCAATAAAGCTGTATTTACATCCGTCTTTTGAGAGAGAAAACCGAATTTTATATGCATGTCGCCTGAAACAAAGATATAAAATTTTTAATGGATTTGTGCAATTCCATTATTTCCAAAGCTATAGTTGTTGACAACCGGCTCTAGAGACGGGGAAAGAAAGTGGTACCGATTGACGTATATTTTTCTGAGAGAAGAGACAACATGCAAATCCGTGTATCCATGCTGCGTAGCGCGGTCGCCCTCGCGGCGCTGGCGTTCGCCGGCTCGGCCTTTGCCGCCGGACAGGAAGGCCAGACCGTGGCCAAGGACCCGCGCACCGGCAAGCTGCGCAATGCGACTGCCGCTGAGGTACAACAACTGAACGAGCTGCGCAAAGCGGAACGCGCCGCCCAGAAGGCTGCCCGCGCCGCCTCCGGCGCTCCGGTGGCCGGCGTCGCCAGCCTGCAGCAGAACGGCGTGCTCGCCGCCCACGTCGACGAAGAATCGATGATGCACACCGTGGTGCGCCGCACCGCGGACGGCAAGCTCGAGGCCGAGTGCGCCCACGGCTCGCATGCCGCCCATTCCGCCCTGTCCACCCCAGTGTCCACGCACGCCAAGGAGCACCAGAATGAAGTCCAATAAGCGTCCGAGCCTCACCCTGGTGGTGGCGGCCCTGGCCCTCGCCTGCGGCAGCATGGGCACGGCCCAGGCGGCGGCGAAAATCGTCATCAACAACCTGAACGCGACTGGCGTCGGCTTCAACGACACGACCCCGGCCACGCCCATCGGCGGCAACACCGGCACCACCCTCGGCGAGCAGCGCCTGATCGCGTTCACGCACGCGGCCAACATCTGGGGCAAGACCCTGACCAGCAACGTCCCGATCGTCATCAACGCGACCTTCGAGCCGCTCAGCTGCACCGCCACCAGCGCCGTGCTGGGCAGCGCCGGCGCCACCCAGGTGTTCGCCAACTTCCCGGGCGCGCCGAAGACCGACACCTGGTATTCCTACGCCCTGGCCAACAAGCTGTACGGCAGCGAGATCTCGACCAGCCCGGGCGGCCAGATCACCGCGCGCTTCAATTCCAACCTCGGCAACGCGAACTGCCTGGCCGGCAGCAAGTGGTACCTGGGCCTGGATGCGAACGAAGGCAACGACATCGACTTCGTCGCCACCCTGCTGCACGAAATGGGCCATGGCCTGGGCTTCCAGACCTTCACCAGCGGCGCGAGCGGCGCGGTCTTCGCCGGCCGCCCTTCGGCCTGGGACCACTTCCTGCTGGATAACACGACCGGCAAGCTGTGGGTCGACATGACCAATGCCGAGCGTGCCGCGTCGGCGCTCAAGCCGGGCGGCCTGTCCTGGACCGGCGCCCGCGTCACCGCGGCCGCACCGTCGGTCCTGACCCCGACCGCCCAGCTGCGCGTGATCGGCGCCGGCGCCAACTCGCCGTCCGGCGACCTGTACGCGGTCGGCGAAGCCGATTTCGGTCCGAAGATCGACAAGTCGCCGCTCACCGGCCAGATCGCCGCCGTCGCCCTGCAGCCCGACAGCCCGGGCTCGGCCTGCACGCCGTTCAACGCGGCCAACGCGGAAGCGGTGCGCCGCAAGATCGCCCTGGTCAGCCGCGGCACCTGCGGCTTCACGGTCAAGGTCAAGAACGCCCAGGACGCCGGCGCGATCGGCGTGATCGTGGCCGACAACGCACCGGGCGCGGTCACCGGCCTGGGCGGCGCGGATCCGTCGATCACCATCCCGGCCGTGCGCGTGTCGCAGGCCGACGGCGCGGCGATCCTCGCCAGCCTGACCAAGCCGAACGGCAACGCGAACGGCACCGTGGGCAAGCTCGAACGCTCCAAGACCCAGCTCTCGGGCGCCGATGCGCAGGGCCGCGTCACCATGTTCACGCCGAATCCGTTCCAGCAGGGCTCGTCGGTGTCGCACTACAACACCGCGACCACCCGCAACCAGCTGATGGAACCGTCGATCAGTGCGGACCTGACCCACTCGGTGACCGCCCCGACCGACCTGACCATGGAACTGTTCAAGGACATCGGCTGGTAATCCCGGCTGCCTGAACCCGCAACCGCCTGCTTGCAGGCGGTTTTTTTTCGTCAGGCGGCTGCCAGCGCGCGCGGCGCGCGCCCGCCCTGCGGCAGCTTGAAGGTCGCCACCAGCGCCGACAACTCGGCCGCCTGCCGGCGCATCGACGCGGCGGCGCTGGCGGCCTGTTCCACCATGGCCGCGTTCTGCCGGGTCGATTCGTCCATCTCGGCGATCGCCTGGCTGACCTGGGCCACGCCGCCGGCCTGTTCGCCGCTGGCGGTGGAGATGGTGTCGAGCAGGCCGGCGACGTCGTGCACGTGCTCCAGCACCGCGCGCATGGTCTCGCCCGCGGTGCCGGCGGTCCCGGTGCCGGCGGCGATCTCCGCGCTCGAGGCCTTGATCAGCCCCTTGATTTCCCTGGCCGCCGTGGCCGAATGCTGGGCCAGGTTGCGCACCTCGGCCGCCACCACCGCAAAGCCGCGCCCTTCGGCGCCGGCGCGCGCCGCTTCCACCGCCGCGTTCAGGGCCAGGATATTGGTCTGGAAGGCGATGCTGTCGATCATGCCGGTGATGTCCGTGATCCGGTCGGCCGAGGCCTTGATCGCCTCCATGCGCGCCACCACCTCCTGCACCGCCTGGGCGCTGCGCGCTGCGACGGTCGATGCCGACTGCGCCAGGGCGTTCGCGGAGCGGGCGCTGGCATTGTTGCGGGCGATGGCCTCGCTGAGTTCTTCCATCGCGCCGACGGTCTGGCGCAGGCTCGCGGCCTGGCGCTCGGTGCGGCGCGACAGGTCCTGGTTGCCGTCGGCGATGTCGCCCGAGGCCGCATCGATCGCCCGGGCCCCGGCCAGCACTTGCGAGACAGTGGCCGAGACCCCGCCGGTCATGCCGTTGAGGGCGTCGAACAGGCGGCCGATCTCGTCCGCACGCCCGTGCCGGATGACCGGACGCAGGTCGCCCTTGGCCACCTGCTCGGCCAGGCCGACGGCCTGCTGCAGCGGCCCGACGATGTTCCGGGTCAGCATCCAGGCGAGCAGCGCGCCGATGCCGAGCGCGCCCAGGCCGAGCGCCAGCACCAGCGCCTTGCCGAAGCGCGAGGCGAATGCCGATTCCTCGGCCAGGCGGTGGGCTTCCCCGGTCTCAAAGGCCAGCAGCGCTTCCAGCGCGCCGGTGTAGGCCTTGTAGCGCCGCTCCCAGTCGCCGCCGACGAGTTGCTCGACGACCCCGGTCTGGCCGAATTCCTTGGCCTGGAACAGCGCGGCCTGCACCTTGTCCAGCGCCGCCTTGCCGGCTGCGGCCCGCGCCATCAGCTCGGCCTCGCGCTCGCTGCGCGGCAGCCCGGCCAGCCTGGCTTCCAGCCCGGCGACGGCTTTCCTGCCCTGGGCCAGCTGGGCGCCGAAGTAATCCGCCAGCTCCAGGCTGTCGCTGCGCGCGATGGCGACCGTGCGCGCGCCGTTCAGGCGTTCGGCGCCGAGCAGGTCGGAAGCCAGTTGCTGCTTGGCCAGCTTGTCGTAGACCAGGTCGGCCGCAAGGAGGTCGTTCGACTGCATGCGCCATAGCGCCACGGCCGAGATGATCAGGAGAAGGAAGGAGACGACGCCGAAGGCGCCGAGGATCTTGGTGCCGGTCTGGAGCTTCACGAAATGCATGGCAAGTATCGGTTGCTGAGATACTTGCAGTTTAGAAACTCAATATGACATGGCGATGAAATGCCATGACATGCGAGCCGCGGGCGGGAACCCCGGCGCTCCCGCCCGCGCAGGCGCTTACTTGTCGGTCGGCGGCGCCTTGCCGGCTGGCCCGCCGGCATCCCACTGGCGCTTGAGCGCCGGGATCGCCGCCGGCTTCCATGGCTTGACCGGCTGCTCCTTGAGCTTCTGCTCGAGCAGCCCGATCGCCACTTCAAGCTGGCGGTCGCGGCCTTCGAAGGTCTCGTGCGGCAGGTTGTCGACCTCGACGTCCGGCGCCACGCCCACGCCTTCGATCAGCCATTCGCCATCGGCCGCGAACTGGCCGAACTCGGCCACGCGTGCCCGGCCATTGTCGGCCAGGTTGTTGCCGTCGCTGAGCCAGACGCCGGCGCCGGCGGTGCGTTTGCCCACCAGCGGGCCCAGTTTCAGGGCCTTGACGCCGGCCGCGAAGGTTTCGCCGTCCGAGTAGGTCAGCTCGTCCATCAGCACCACCAGGTGGCCGCGGAAGGTGTTCTGCATGTTCGACTGCGGCAGGTTGCCGTTCGCGCTCCAGAACGCCCACGAGCGGCGCAGCAGCTTCTCGATGATCCAGCTGTCGATGTTGCCGCCGTTGTTGCGGCGCACGTCGATGATCAGGCCTTCCTTGTTGATGTTGGCGTAGAAGTCGCGCGCAAACGCGTTGATGTCGCGCGCGACCATGGCGCGCAGGTGCAGGTAGCCGACCCTGCCCTTCGAGGCCTGGTCGACCTGCTGGGCCCTGCCCTGTTCCCAGTCCGAGTAACGCAAGCTGGCGTGGCGCGCCATCGAGACCGGCGTCACGATGACGGGACGCGTCTTGCCGCCCGGGCTTTTCACGTGCAGCAGCACCTGCTTGTCGGCCTGGTCGAGCAGCAGGTCGGCGATGTCGCGCGCCTCCACCAGGGACTTGCCGTTGACGGCGGTGATGACGTCGCCTTCCTTCACGCCGACGTCCGGCGCCGCCAGCGGGCCGCGTTCCGACGGCAGTTCCGGTTCGCTGCGGTAGACGCGGTCGACACGGAAGCCATCGCCCACACGCGACAGCACGGCGCCCAGGCTGGAGGGCACACCCTCCCCTGCGGCGCGGCGCACGTCGCCCGGGACGATCTGCGAGTGCAGCGCGCCGAGTTCGCCCACCATCATGCCCAGTACGTCGTTGAGCTCGGCGCGGTCGGTCACGCGCTCGACCAGCGGCGCGTAGCGCTGGCGCACGGCAGCCCAGTCGATCCCGCGCATGTTGGCGTCGTACAGGAAGTCGCGGTGCATGCGCCAGGCGTCGTTGAACATCTGCTGCCACTCCAGGCGCGGATTGGTGCTGACCGCCCAGTCGTCGATCTTGATGCGCGCCTTCGACACGTCGGCCGGGGCCTTGGCGCCGGCAGCGACCATCAGCATCTCGCCGGGTCCGCTGGCGTGGAAGCTGCGGTAGAAGACGTGCTTGCGGTCGGCGCTCAGGCCGAACTCGCGCACATTGTTCACGAAGGTCTCGAACTGTGGGCTGCTGCGCGAGATCTCGAGGGTCTTGAGCGCGCCGCTGCGGCCGTTGTCCGATTCGAGCACGTACAGACGCTTCTCGTCGATGGCCAGGGCGCGGTAGTTACCCGGCGGGACCGGCACTTCGTAGAGGCGCTCGCGCAGGCCGGCATAATCGATGGCCGGGGTCGGCGCCGTGGCCTTCGGATCCGCGGCGTTTGCCGCGGCGGTGGCTGCGGCGGCCGCGGCGACGGCGGCGGTCTTGTCGGCCTCTTCCTTGCCGGGGGTCTGGACCGCGGCGCGCGCCGCGGCCTCGGGCGAGGCCACTTCCGGCTTGGTCAGCTCGTCTTCGGGCTTGAAGGGGAAGCGCACGCCGGGCTGCAGCGCCAGCGCGTAGATGCCGACGCGGCGGTCGAACACCGGGCCCATGTTGCGGTCGCCCCAAGGACCGTTATTACTCACGTTGAAGTGGCGCGCGGACAGGAAGTACAGCCACTTCCCGTCCGGCGAGAACACCGGCGAGTGGGCCGTGTAGCGGTCGGTGGTGACGAAGCTCACGCGTTTCGAGGCCAGGTTGACCATGCCGATCTGGTTGCGCTGCTCGCTGCTGCCGACCCTGACAAAAGCCAGGTTGCGGCTGTCCGGCGACCACACCACCTGGTCCGGACTGTCGGCGCCGACCTGCTTCGCGTCGTCGATGATGACGTTGGTCTTGGACTGCAGGTCGAGCAGCCAGGTGCGGCCCTTCTTGTCGGTGTGGGCGAGATACCTGCCGTCCGGCGACGGATAGATGCCGGAGCGGTGGCTGGCGCCGTCGATGGTGAGACGCTCGCCCTTGCCCGAGCCGTCGGCGGCGTAGCGCCAGATCTCGTTTTCGCCAGTGGTGTCCACGAAGGCGTAGACCCACTTGTCGTCGTGGCTGAACACGGCGGACCTGGCGCGCGCCCCGTCCGGCACCGCGATCTCGACCCGGCGGTAGCTGCCGGTGCCGGCGATCGTGACCTTGCCGCGCGCGGTCAGCACGATGCGCTGGGCCTTGTTGGCGACGTCGATATTCGTGAGCGCGTCGAGCGGCGAGCGCACCCGGCGGGTGCGCTGCTGGTCGAAGTCCGAGACCAGGCTGGCCTTGATGAGCGTATCGCCGCCGCTGGCGATGTCGAACACGCGCAGGTCGGCGCCCAGCTGGTAGGCGATGCGGCCGTCGCCCAGCGAAGCGGTGCGCACGTCCCATTCGGTGTGCCTGGTGTGCAGCTTGCGGTCGCTGCCGTCGGGCAGCGCGGACCAGATGTTGTCGGCCCCGCCGGCATCGCTGATGAAGTAGATGCGGCCCTGCCACCACATGGCGCGGCGGTTGTTGGCATCGTCGTCCTTGAACAGGCGCGTGGCCTCGCCCTTGGCGCCGAGTTCGAACCGCCACAGCTGGGCATGGGCGCCGCCGCGGTAGGCCTTGACGTTATCGTTGGTCATCGACAGGCCCATGCGCGTGAAGAACACGGTGCGGCCGTCGTCGCTCAGCACGGCGTCGTTGGCGTCGGCCAGCGGCAGCACGCGGCGCGTCATCCTCACCGGGTCGAGGGCGGCGACGATACGGTGTTTCGACGGTCCCACCGAATTTTCGGTGCTCACCAAGACTTCGCCCTGCGCGGTCCAGCCCAGCACGGTCACGCCGCCGTTTTCAAAGGTGATGCGCTTGGGCAGGCCGCCCTCGATCGGCATCACATAGGCTTCCTGGGCGCCCTCGTACGAGGCGGCGAAGGCGACATGCTTGCCGTCGTGCGAGATCGCGGCCTGGGTTTCGCTGGAGGGGTGGGTGGTCAGGCGGGTCGCCTTGCCGCCCTGGATCGTCGTGCGCCACAGGTCGCCCTCGGCGGTGAAGACGATGCTGTCGCCGCGGATGGCGGGGAAACGGAAGTAAGGGTCGGCGGCGACGGCCTGGCTGCCGATCAGGGCGAGCGACAGGGCGAGGATGGTGCGGGACAGGGGCATGTTTTGCAGTGGCAAGGTTTACTCAAGAGGAAGAGTTTGCCACAGGTGAAAGCTGTGTACGACGTGCATACATGCAAAAAAGCTGGGGGTGGTGGTGTGCACGCTGGATTGGGTTCCGGCCTGCGCCGGAACGACGGTCTTCAGGTCGCGGACTATGCAGAAGCTGATGGTCAGCTCACCCAGCACGTCATTCCCGCGAAGGCGGGAATCCAGGTTTCCAGGTAAACCGCCCGCACAAAATAAAACCGCGCTTGACGCGCGGTTTTATTGAACGACCGAAGATCATTCGATCTCGACCGTCTCGGCCGGAGCCGGCGGCGGCAGTGCATCGCCTTCCGGGAACTCGAGGACGACGTCGTCCTTCTCGTTCAGGTCCACCGTCACCCGGCCACCGTTGACCAGGCGGCCGAACAGCAGCTCGTCGGCCAGCGCCTTGCGGATCATGTCCTGGATCAGGCGCGACATCGGACGGGCGCCCATCAGCGGATCGAAACCCTTCTTGCCGAGGAACTTGCGCAGCTTCTCGGTGAACACGGCTTCCACCTTCTTCTCGTGCAGCTGCTCTTCCAGCTGCATCAGGAACTTGTCCACGACGCGCAGGATGATGTCCTCGTCCAGCGCGCGGAAGCTGATGATCGCGTCCAGGCGGTTGCGGAACTCCGGCGTGAACATGCGCTTGATGTCGGCCATCTCGTCGCCCTGCGCCTTCGAATCCACGAAGCCCACCGAGCGCTTGGTCAGGCTCTCGGCGCCCGCATTGGTGGTCATGATGATGATCACGTTGCGGAAGTCCGCCTTGCGTCCGTTGTTGTCGGTCAGCGTGCCGTGGTCCATCACCTGCAGCAGGATGTTGAAGATGTCCGGATGGGCTTTCTCGATCTCGTCCAGCAGCAGCACCGCGTGAGGCTTCTTGGTGATGGCCTCGGTCAAGAGGCCGCCCTGGTCGAAGCCGACGTAGCCCGGCGGCGCGCCGATCAGGCGCGACACCGCGTGGCGCTCCATGTACTCGGACATGTCGAAGCGCACCAGCTCGATGCCCAGGATGAAGGCCAGCTGCTTGGCGACCTCGGTCTTGCCGACGCCGGTCGGACCGGAGAACAGGAAGGAGCCGATCGGCTTGTCCTGCTTGCCCAGGCCGGCGCGCGCCATCTTGATGGCCGCCGACAGAGCTTCGATGGCGGGATCCTGGCCGAACACCACGTTGCGCAGGTCGCGGTCGATGGTCTGCAGCTTGCTGCGGTCGTCCTGGTTGACGGTCTGCGGAGGAATCCGCGCGATCTTGGCGATGATGTCCTCGATCTCGGTCTTGCCGATGGTCTTCTTCTGCTTCGACTTCGGCAGGATGCGCTGGGCCGCGCCCGCTTCATCGATGACGTCGATGGCTTTATCGGGCAGGTGGCGGTCGTTGATGAAGCGCGCCGCCAGCTCGGCCGCGGTCGACAGCGCCGAGGCCGAATACTTCACGCCATGGTGCTCTTCGAAGCGCGACTTCAGGCCGCGCAGGATCGCCACGGTCTGCTCGACCGAGGGTTCGTTGACGTCGACCTTCTGGAAGCGGCGGGACAGTGCATGGTCTTTCTCGAACACGCCGCGGAATTCCGTGAACGTGGTCGCGCCGATGCACTTGAGTTGGCCGTTGGCCAGGGCGGGCTTGAGCAGGTTCGATGCGTCGAGCGTGCCGCCCGAAGCCGAACCGGCGCCGATGATCGTGTGGATCTCGTCGATGAACAGGATGCCGTTCGGAGTGTCCTTGAGCTGCTTGAGCACCGCCTTCAGACGCTGCTCGAAGTCGCCGCGGTACTTGGTGCCGGCCAGCAGCGCGCCCATGTCGAGCGAGTACACGACGGCGTTCTGCAGGATCTCGGGCACGTCTTCCTGGACGATGCGCCATGCCAGGCCTTCGGCGATGGCGGTCTTGCCGACACCGGCCTCGCCCACCAGCAGCGGATTGTTCTTGCGGCGGCGGCACAGGATCTGGATCACGCGGTCGACTTCTTCCTCGCGCCCGATCAGCGGATCGATCTTGCCGTCGGCGGCCGACTTGTTCAGGTTCTGGGTGAACTGGTCGAGCGGGCTTTCCTTGGCCTGGCCTTCGACCTGCGCTTCTTCCACGCCTTCCGACGCCTTGCTGGTGTCGAGCTGCTGGTCCTTGCGCACGCCGTGCGAGATGAAGTTGACCACGTCGAGGCGGGTCACGCCCTGCTGGTGCAGGTAGTAGACGGCATGGGAATCCTTCTCGCCGAAGATCGCGACCAGCACATTGGCGCCGGTGACTTCCTTCTTGCCGTTCGAGGCCGACTGGACGTGCATGATCGCGCGCTGGATCACGCGCTGGAATCCGAGCGTCGGCTGGGTGTCGACCTCGCCCGTGCCGGGCACGGTCGGGGTGTTATCACCGATAAAATTAGTCAAGGTCTTGCGCAGGTCTTCGATATTGACCGCGCACGCACGCAGGACTTCGGCGGCTGATGGGTTGTCGAGAAGGGCCAGCAGCAGGTGTTCCACGGTGATGAATTCGTGGCGGGCCTGGCGGGCTTCGACAAAGGCCATGTGTAGGGATACTTCAAGTTCCTGCGCAATCATACTTCCTCCATCACGCACTGCAGGGGGTGCCCTGCCTTACGCGCATGCGTTAAGACAAACTCCACTTTGGTACACGCTATATCTTTGGAAAACACCCCACAGACGCCCTTGCCATGCCGATGCACGGAAAGCATGATCTGGGTCGCCGTCTCGCGATCCTTGTTGAAGTACTCCTGGATGATCGCAACCACGAATTCCATCGGCGTGTAGTCGTCGTTCAGCAACGCCACCTGATATAAGGGTGGCGGTTTTACGGTTTGCCGCTCCAGCAGCTGTTCGGTGTCATGCTTCGTAGCCATGGGCGTATTCTAATGCTTTCAATATCTGTGCCAAGCGTAAACATCAGCTTGTTTTCATGTGCTTCCATGTTACTGGTTTTCCGATGAATGCGCAGATGGCGATCCAATTGACGAAATCAAGAGTCGTGTTACCTCTGCCGTGAAAAATTTGGCAACACCCCCCTAAAACCGCTTGACTTCAGTGATTATTCCACCAACAATGCAGTCATTGACATTGTACTTATGTACTTGTTGATAAGAAGTGAGCAGGCTGAGGAGGGGGCAAGAAGCTTCTTGCTTTTATGGCTCGTGTGATTAGTTAAAATTTGAAAGTTCTTTTATGGCAACTGGTACTGTTAAGTGGTTCAATGATTCCAAAGGCTTTGGCTTCATCACTCCTGATGACGGCGGCGAGGATCTGTTCGCACACTTCTCCGCGATCAATATGAACGGTTTTAAGACCCTCAAAGAAGGTCAAAAAGTCCAATTCGAAGTCACGCAAGGCCCGAAAGGCAAGCAAGCTTCCAATATCCAGGGCATGTAATCTTTCCCCTCCCGGAAGCGAAGAACCCCGCCGCAAGCGGGGTTTTTTTTCGCCCTGCTCTTCAAGTCCCCTCCCCCTGGCCACGAGCATAATCCAGTTCCGCCGAGAAGTCGCGGGCGTCTTTCAACAGTGCGGCGATGCGCTCGTCGCTGACCGAGTCGCCGCGCTCGAGCCGGGCGTCCTCTTCCCAATAAAAAACGCCCCGGGCGCCGGCGCGCACGGGGCTCGTCGATCATGGCCGAAGCCTGGATGGGGCCTGTTACATCTGCTCGATCATCACTTCGCCGAAGCCCGAGCACGACACCTGCGTGGCACCTTCCATCAGGCGCGCGAAGTCGTAGGTGACTTTTTTCGAGGTGATCGCGCGCGCCATCGCGCTGATGATGAGATCGGCAGCTTCGGTCCATCCCATATGGCGGAGCATCATCTCCGCCGAAAGGATGAGCGAACCCGGGTTCACGTAGTCCTTGCCGGCGTACTTCGGCGCGGTGCCGTGGGTCGCCTCGAACATCGCCACCGAATCGGACATGTTGGCGCCCGGCGCGATGCCGATACCGCCTACCTGGGCCGCCAGCGCGTCGGAGATGTAGTCGCCGTTCAGGTTCAGGGTGGCGATCACGCTGTACTCTGCCGGGCGCAGCAGGATCTGCTGCAGGAAGGCGTCGGCGATCGAATCCTTGATGGTGATCTCGCGGCCGCTCTTCGGGTTCTTGAACTTGCACCATGGGCCGCCGTCGATGAGCTCGGCGCCGAACTCGCGCTGCGCCAGCGCATAGCCCCAGTCGCGGAAGCCGCCTTCGGTGTACTTCATGATGTTGCCCTTGTGGACCAGGGTCACCGAGGGCTTGTCGTTGTCGATGGCGTACTGGATCGCCTTGCGCACCAGGCGCTCGGTGCCTTCGCGCGAGACCGGCTTGATCCCCAGGCCCGAGGTTTCCGGGAAGCGGATCTTCTTGACGCCCATCTCTTCGGTCAGGAACTTGATGAGCTTCCTGGCGCCTTCCGAACCTTCGGCCCATTCGATGCCTGCGTAGATGTCTTCCGAGTTCTCGCGGAAGATCACCATGTCGGTCTTTTCCGGCTGCTTCAGCGGCGAAGGCACGCCGGCAAAATAGCGCACCGGACGCAGGCAGACGTACAGGTCGAGTTCCTGGCGCAGCGCGACGTTGAGCGAACGGATGCCGCCGCCCACCGGGGTAGTCAAGGGACCCTTGATCGAGACCACGTAGTCCTTCACCGCGTCCAGGGTCTCGGCGGGCAGCCAGACGTCGGGGCCATAGACCTGGGTCGACTTCTCGCCGGCGTAGATTTCCATCCAGCTGATTCTGCGCGCGCCGCCATAGGCCCTGGCCACGGCCGCATCCACGACCTTGAGCATGACCGGGGTGATGTCGACGCCGGTGCCGTCACCCTCGATGTAGGGAATGACCGGATTGTCCGGCACGTTCAGCGAGAAGTCGGCGTTGACGCTGATTTTCTGGCCGTCGGCCGGGACCTTGATATGTTGGTACATCATGCTCTCCCATGTGGTCGCGTGGCAGGCCGCGTCGCGGCGTCGGGCCCGGCCCGCATTTCATCTACAATGTGGAATACGGCTGCAAGTCTTGTATAAGACACCTTCCCAGCATCTTGCATTATGCACCAGTATTTTCCGAGGCGCTACGCAGCACCTTTTATGTACCGATTCACACTCCATGCCTCTGATCCTGTTCAATAAACCCTTCCAGGTGCTGTGCCAGTTCTCCACGCAGGACGGCCGCGAGACCCTGGCCAACTACCTGGACATCCCGAACATCTACCCCGCCGGCCGGCTGGACGCCGACAGCGAAGGCCTGATGCTGCTGACCGACGACGGCAAGCTGCAGCACAAAATCGCCCATCCCGACCACAAGGAAGCCAAGACCTACCTGGTGCAGGTGGACGGCGTGGCTGACGCTGGCGCGCTGTCCCGGCTGCAGGCGCCGCTCGACCTGGGCGACTTCGTGACCAAGCCCTGCCGCGCGGTGCGCATCGCGGAGCCGGCCTGGCTGTGGCCGCGCAACCCGCCGATCCGCGCGCGCCAGGACAAGCCGACCAGCTGGATCGCGATCACGCTGGAAGAAGGGAAAAACCGGCAGGTGCGCAGGATGACCGCGGCGGTGGGATTGCCGACCTTGCGGCTGGTACGATCGAGCATCGGACCGTTTTCGCTGGCGACGCATCCTTTGATGCCGGGGGAGTTCATTGAGGTGCCAGCGACGGCGTTACGTTAAGAAATAAGGATCAGCACCGCTAGCTGATAGACCGTCGTTCCCGCGAAGGCGGGAACCCAATTTTCGCGAATGGTCGATGACGTCGACTCCGGACCAGAAATTGGATCCCCGCCTACGCGCACTGCTGTCCGGGATAATTTCATCTAGCCACAGATCGTCGTTCCCGCGTAGGCGGGAACCCAATTTTGGGTGAAATATCGTGGCGCGCGATAACGGCCCGCAACGGGATTGGGTTCCGGCCTTCGCCGGAACGACGAGTTAGGTGCTTAAAGTTTGCTTGTTGGATACGCTTACACCGCCGCCGTTTCCCTAAACCCCTATTAATGTAGAGTTAGCGATTATCCCGGACAGCAGTGCGCCTACGCGGGGATGACGGTGCGAGCGGTAGATGAATAAAAGAACGCCGGCGTATAGCCGGCGTTTTCATTCGATGCAGTCTATCGCTTACGCCGCGAACGACTCCAGCGCGGCGTTGAAGGTCGCGCTCGGACGCATCACGGCTTTCACCTTGGCGTCGTCGGCCTTGTAGTAGCCGCCGATGTCGGCCGGCTTGCCCTGCACCGCCAGGAGTTCCTGAACGATCTTCTGCTCGTTCTCCGCCAGCTGCTTGGCCAGCGGCGCGAACTTGGCTGCCAGTTCGGCATCCTCGGTCTGCGCGGCCAGCTCCTGGGCCCAGTACATCGACAGGTAGAACTGGCTGCCGCGGTTGTCGAGTTCACCGGTCTTCGGCGACGGCGACTTGCGGTTGTCCAGCAGCTTGCCGGTGGCGGCGTCGAGGGTCTTGGCCAGCACCTTCGCCTTGTTGTTGCCGGTCTTGATACCCAGGTCTTCCAGCGACACGGCCAGGGCCAGGAACTCGCCCAGCGAATCCCAGCGCAGGTGGTTCTCTTCGGTCAGCTGCTGCACGTGCTTCGGCGCCGAGCCGCCCGCGCCGGTTTCGTACATGCCGCCGCCGGCCATCAGCGGGACGATCGACAGCATCTTGGCCGAGGTGCCCAGTTCCAGGATCGGGAACAGGTCGGTCAGGTAGTCGCGCAGGATGTTGCCGGTCACCGAGATGGTGTCCAGGCCGCGCGAGACGCGCTCCAGGGTGTAGCGCATCGCACGGACCTGCGACATGATCTGGATGTCCAGGCCGGTGGTGTCGTGATCCTTCAGGTAGGTCTTGACCTTCTTGATCAGTTCATTCTCGTGCGGACGGTACGGGTCCAGCCAGAACACGGCCGGCATGCCCGAGTTGCGCGCGCGGGTGACCGCCAGCTTGACCCAGTCGCGGATCGGGGCGTCCTTGGTCTGGCACATGCGCCAGATGTCGCCGGTTTCCACGTTCTGGCTCATCAGGACTTCGCCGGTAGCCAGGTCGGTGATGTTGGCCACGCCGTCTTCCGGGATCTCGAAGGTCTTGTCGTGCGAGCCGTATTCCTCGGCCTGCTGCGCCATCAGGCCCACGTTCGGGACGGTGCCCATGGTCTTCGGATCGAAGGCGCCGTGCCATTTGCAGAAGTTGATGATCTCCTGGTAGATGCGGGCGAAGGTCGATTCCGGGATGACGGCCTTGACTTCCTTCAGGGAGCCGGTGGCGTCGTACATCTTGCCGCCGGCGCGGATCATGGCCGGCATCGACGCATCGACGATCACGTCGTTCGGCGAATGGAAGTTGGTGATGCCCTTGGTCGAGTCGACCATGGCCAGTGCCGGACGGTTTTCCTGGCAGGCGTGCAGGTCGCGCTCGACTTCTTCGCGCTGCGAGGCCGGCAGCGCGGCGATCTTGTTGTACAGGTCGGCCATGCCGTTGTTGACGTTGATGCCGAGGCTGTCGAACAGGGCGCCGTGCTTCTCGAACGCCTCTTTGTAGAACATGCGCACGCAGTGGCCGAACACGATCGGGTGCGAGACCTTCATCATGGTCGCCTTGACGTGCAGCGAGAACAGCACGCCGGTTTCCTTGGCGTCAATGATCTGCTGCTCGTAGAAGGCCAGCAGGGCCTTGCGGCTCATGAACATCGAATCGATGATCTCGCCGGCCTGCAGCGCGACCTTCGGCTTCAGGACGATGGTCTGGCCCGACTTGGTGACCAGTTCCATCTTGACGTCACGCGCGCCGTCCAGGGTCATCGACTTTTCGCCGTGGTAGAAGTCGCCGTGGGTCATGTGCGACACGTGGGTGCGCGATGCCTGCGACCATGGCGCCATCGAGTGCGGGTTCTTGCGTGCGTATTCCTTGACGGCCTTCGGGGCGCGGCGATCGGAGTTACCTTCGCGCAGGACCGGGTTCACCGACGAACCGATGCACTTGCCGTACTTGGCCTTGATGGCCCGCTCCTCGTCGGTCTTCGGGTCGGCCGGGTAGTCCGGCAGATTGTAACCCTTGCCCTGCAGTTCCTTGATGGCGGCGACCAGCTGGCCCACCGAGGCCGAGATGTTCGGCAGCTTGATGATGTTGGCGTCCGGCTCGAGCGTCTTCTTGCCCAGTTCGGTCAGCACATCCGGGACGCGCTGTTCCGGAGTCAGGTTTTCCGGGAACTGCGCCAGGATACGGGCGGCGACCGAGATGTCGGCCTGCTCGACCTTGATGCCGGCCGGCTTGGTGAAGGTGCTGACGACAGGCAGGAAGGCGTGGGTCGCCAGCAGCGGGGCCTCGTCGGTCAGGGTGTAGATGATGGTCGGATCACTGCTCATACGCTTTTTCCTCGATGATCATGCGGGTCGCACGATGTCAAAAAACAGGTGGTAACGCTCAGGTCTTGAAGTCGGGACTTCGCGAAGTCTTCTATAAGACATAAGACGGCGTTTCACATTATGCACCAGTATTTTACTGTGCGCCATGGGTTTTAAACTTAAGACCGTTCGCCGGGCCACGCGGATTCGAAGCGAGCGCGAGGATATACAGCAAACGACAAAACCCGCCGGACTTGACGTCGGGCGGGTCTTGCTCTGCACAGAACTGCCTGCGCGGCCTAGGCCGCACGCACCTCGCTAATTAAGCGGACAGTGCCTTCAGGGCAGCGGCCAGGCGGCTCTTGTGGCGGGCTGCCTTGTTCTTGTGGATGATCTTCTTGTCAGCGATGCTGTCGATGGTCGACACGGACTGCTGGAAGATGGTGGTTGCAGCGGCCTTGTCGCCAGCCTGGATGGCCTTGCGAACTGCCTTGATCGCGGTACGCAGGGTCGAACGCTGCGACGAGTTGTGTGCGTTTTGCTTAACTGCTTGACGAGCGCGTTTGCGCGCTTGTGCGGTATTTGCCATGAAATTTCCTAAATCGGGGTCAAGTTGCGTTTGCAAACATTCGCGAGTGAAACTGGCGCCTCATGTCCGACGAGTGCCTGCCCAACGATTCGTGTCTGCTAACAGAATTCAGTACAGCCCACGATTATAGCGAACGAAAGCACTTAGAGCAATTCATAATTCAAACATTGTCGCCTTGGAGCACGTGCGCCGGCACTTACGGGACTATTGCCCAAGTATAATCCCGGGCCATGAACCTGCTCCGTACCCTCGCCGCTATTTCCAGCATGACCATGGTGTCCCGCGTCACCGGCCTGCTGCGCGACAGCCTGTTTGCCGCCACCTTCGGCGCCTCGAATTTCACCGACGCGTTCAATATCGCCTTCCGCCTGCCCAACCTGCTGCGCCGACTGTTCGCGGAAGGCGCCTTTTCCCAGGCCTTCGTGCCGATCCTGACCGAGTACAAGACCAAGCATGGCCAGGAAGCCACGAAAACCCTGGTCGACCACGTGGCCACCGTGCTGGTCTGGGCGACCGTCCTGACCAGCATCGTCGGCATCGTGGCGGCGCCGGTGCTGATCTACCTGATCGGCGGGGGCCTGCAGCGCGAACCGGAAGCCTTCGACGCCGCGGTGCTCATGACGCGCATGATGTTCCCCTATATCGCCTGCATGGCCTTCGTGGCCCTGGCCAGCGGCGTGCTCAACACCTGGCGCCACTTCAAGATCCCGGCCTTCACGCCGGTGCTGCTGAACATCTCCTTCATCGTCTCGGCGCTGGTGCTGTCCGACTGGTTCGAGCAGCCGATCTATGCGATGGCGGTGGGCGTGTGCGTGGGCGGACTGGCCCAGGTGGCGATCCAGATTCCGTCCCTGGTGAAGCTCGGCATGCTGCCGCGCCTCTCGCTCAATCCCCTCACCGGCCTGCGCGACAGCGGCGTGCGCCGCATGCTCGGCAAGATGGGGCCGGCCGTGTTCGCGGTGTCCGCGGCCCAGATCAGCCTCCTGATCAACACCACCATCGCCGCCAGCCTGGCGGCGGGCGCGGTGACGGCCCTGCAGTACGCCGACCGCCTGATGGAATTCCCGACCGCCTTATTGGGCGTGGCCCTGGGCACCATCCTGCTGCCGAGCCTGGCCAAGGCGAATACCGAGGGCGACACCCAGGAATACTCCTCGCTGCTGGACTGGGGCCTGCGCCTGACCTTCCTGCTGGCCGTGCCCTCCTCGGTCGGCATGGCGACGCTGGCGGTGCCGATGATCGCCACCCTGTTCCACTACGGCGTGTTCACCGCCGCCGACGTGTCGCACTCGGCGCTGCCGCTGATGGCCTACAGCGCCGGCCTGCTCGGCTTCATCCTGGTCAAGACCCTGGCGCCGGCCTTCTACGCGCGCCAGGAGGTGCGCACCCCGGTGAAGATCGCGGTCGGCGTGATGGTGGCGACCCAGTTGCTGAACCTCGTGTTCGTGCCCCTGTTCGGCGTGGCCGGCCTGGCCCTGTCGATCGGCGTGGGCGCCTGCATCAATGCGGCTTTTCTCTACACCGGCCTGCGCCGGCGCCACATCTACGTGCCGCAGCCCGGCTGGGGCAAGTTCTTCCTCAAGCTGCTGGTCGCGGTGAGCGTGATGGGCGCGGTGTCCTGGTTCGGCCAGGCGCAGTTCGACTGGATCGCGCTGCGCGCCACGCCGCTGCTGCGCGCCGGCGCGCTGGCGGCGATCATCGCGGTGGCCGCTTGCGCCTACTTCGCGGTGCTGCTGGTGCTGGGCTTCCGCCCGCGCGACTTCAAGCGCCGCGCCAAGTAAGTCTAGCGCCCGGAATCCTGCGATTGTCCGGGCGGTTCCTTCGCTTCCTTCTCTTCCGGCTCGGCCGCCTCGGCGGGCTCGTCCGCCGGCGGCACATCCCTCGGTGGCTCCGGCTCGGGTTCCGG
>NZ_JBKBOV010000018.1:0-84160 GCF_046293535.1 Massilia sp.
CGAGCGTGCCGCGCGCTGGCACCGCGGCGATCGTGGCGAACGTGGCGAACGTGGCGACCGTGGCGAGCGCGGCGAACTTTCCGCGGGCCGCCGCGCGCGCCCGCAGCCGGTGGTGGCCATGCCGCAGCCGGCCGCGCCGAGCATGCCGCCGCCACAGGCGGTCGCTCCCCCGCCGCCACGCGTGATGGCGCCGCCGCCTGCGCCGATGGCGGCTCCGCCCGCGGCGCCGCCGGCGCGCGCCAGGCTCGAGCACCGCGCCGACACCCTGGACCGCGGCCGGCCCCACGAGAGGGAGCGCTGACGCGAAGGGAGCGTGCGGCGGCGCCGTCCATGCCGCCGTTTGCGCCGTCCGTCACGCCAGAATGCCGTTCGTCACATGGCGCTCGCGATGTGGACGGCGGAGGAATACAGTGGCATCACTCGCTCGCAGGCAGCAGCGCTGCTCCGAGCGACCCCATGTCCCGCTATTCTTCCCATTCCAAAAAGAATAGTTCAGGCCGGCCACAGCGCCGGCCTTTTTTTTCGCCGCTGCAGCGCCATATGGGATTGGCTACAATGCCGCTTTACACAGGACAAATATCATGGACCAGAAAGAATCCCTCATCGAATACCCGAGCGACTTCCCGATCAAGGTGATGGGTGCGACGCATGCCGATTTTGCTTCGACAATTGTCGAAGTGATTACGCAACTGGATCCGACTTTCCATGCTGGCAAGATGCAAAGCCGTCCTTCGTCCAAGGGCAACTACACCGGCCTGACCGTCACCGTGCGCGCCACCAGCCGCGAGATGCTGGACGACGTTTACCGTGCACTGTCGTCCCATCACATGGTGAAAATGGTCCTGTAAGAATCGGACGGGACCGACGGCCGGCGGGCACGATGCATCGCGCTGGCTTATAATGACAGGGCTGTCCATATTCCCGCCCTATACCCACATGTCCGCTACCCGTCCCGCCACGCCGCTGATCCGTGAGCTCGGCCGCGCCGACTACGAACCGACCTTCGCCGCCATGCGCGCCTTCACCGACGCGCGGTCGCCCGATACGCAGGACGAGCTGTGGATCGTCGAACATCCCCCCGTCTATACGCTGGGCCTGGGCGCCGACCGCGCCCACGTGCTGGCGCCCCATGACATTCCCGTGGTCCAGACCGACCGCGGCGGCGAGGTGACCTACCACGGTCCCGGCCAGGTCGTGATCTACCTGCTGATGGACCTGCGCCGCAACAAGCCGGGCGGCAAGCTGTACGCCCGTCAGTTTGTGGCAAAAATCGAACAGGCGGTCATCGAGGTGCTGGCGGCGTATAATCTTGCGGGCGAACGCGTTGCCGGGGCGCCCGGCATCTATATCGCGCAAGGCCCGCGCAAGGGCGCGAAGATCGCCGCCCTCGGCCTCAAGGTGCGCGGCAACGGCTGCACCTACCATGGCGTGTCGCTGAACGTGGCGATGGACCTGGCCCCGTTCACGTGGATCAACCCGTGCGGATACTCGGGCCTGGCCACGGTCGACATGCGCACCATGGGTGTGGAAGCCCCGCTGGCGGATGTCCAGCAGGCGCTGGCGCAGGAACTCGTGCGCCAACTGGCATCGACCGAAGCGGTCGAGCTGGAACCGAACAATCTCTGAATGGAGCCCGCCAGGGCACAAGCCAATGACTACCGACACCAGCAACGTCCCTGCTCAAGCCTACGACGCCACCGAGAAGCAGAAGGGCGCCAGCAAGACCTCGCGCATCCCGATCAAGATCGTCCCGATCGCCGACACCGAGCGCCTGAAGAAGCCGGACTGGATCCGCGTGAAAGCGGCCACCGCTTCGTCGCGCTTCTACGAGATCAAGGACATCCTGCGCGCCAACAATCTGGTGACTGTGTGCGAAGAGGCGAGCTGCCCGAACATTGGCGAATGCTTCGGCAAGGGCACCGCGACCTTCATGATCATGGGCGACAAGTGCACCCGCCGCTGCCCGTTCTGCGACGTCGGCCACGGCCGTCCGGACCCACTGGACATGAACGAGCCGGGCAACCTGGCCAAGACCATCGCCGACCTGCGCCTGTCCTACGTCGTGATCACCTCGGTGGACCGCGACGACCTGCGTGACGGCGGCGCCGGCCACTTCGTCGAGTGCATCACCAAGACCCGCGCCCTGAGCCCGAACACCAAGATCGAAGTGCTGGTGCCGGACTTCCGCGGCCGCCTGGAAAAGGCGCTGAACATCTTCGCCGACGGCCTGCCGGACGTGATGAACCACAACCTGGAAACCGTGCCGCGCCTGTACAAGGAAGCGCGCCCGGGCGCCGACTACAAGCACTCGCTGGTGCTGCTGCGCGACTTCAAGAAGATGTACCCGACCGCGGTCACCAAGTCGGGCCTGATGGTGGGCCTGGGCGAGACCGACGAAGAGATCCTGGAAGTGATGCGCGACATGCGCGAGCACGACATCGACATGCTGACCATCGGCCAGTACCTGGCGCCGTCGAACTCGCACCTGCCGGTGCGCCGCTACGTGCACCCGGACACCTTCAAGATGTTCGAAGAGAAGGCCTACGAGATGGGCTTCGTGCACGCCGCCGTGGGCGCGATGGTGCGTTCCTCGTACCACGCCGACCAGCAGGCGCACGAGGCGGGCGTCGCAGCGTAAATATCTTCACACCCCGTTACGAGGGCCGGCACCGCGCAAGCGGCGCCGGCCTTTTTCATTCTCCGCACTCCCGTTTGACTTGCTGCCCCGACAATAATAGACTCTGATGATTGCGCTAACATATTAATGTTTGGCCATAACATACGGAGGGGACATGGCAGCACCAGCGAAACGCGGCAGCGGAATCGGAAAACGCATCATGGGACGGCTGCTGTGCTGCCTCGCGCTCGGCCTGAGCATGGCCCTGCCGGCTGAAGTCCACGCGCTCGGCACAGCGCGCTTCGTCGACGTGCAGGGCAAGGAAGGCGTCCAGCTCGTCGCCAATGGCCGCGCCGCCCCCATCGTGGTGGGCAAGGACGATTACCCCGGCGTGCTGCGCGCGGCGCGCGACCTGCAGCGCGACATCGAGAAGGTCACCGGCAGGGCGCCGCAGTGGCAGACCAGCGCAGCGGCGGCCAGCGACCTCATCATCGTCGGCACGCTCGGCCGCCATGCCCTCATCGACGAACTGGTGAAACAGGGCAGGATCGATACGCGCGCGCTGGCGGGCCAGTGGGAAGGTTTTCTCATCCAGGCGGTCGAGAACCCGCTGCCGGGCGTGAAGCGCGCCCTGGTCATCGCCGGCAGCGACAAGCGCGGCAGCATCTACGGCATCTACACGCTGTCCGAGCAGATCGGCGTCTCGCCCTGGCACTGGTGGGCCGACGTGCCGGTGTCCCGCCATGCCGCGCTCAGCGTCCCGCTGGGCACGCGTCTGGTGGACAAGCCCGCGGTCCAGTACCGCGGCATCTTCCTGAACGACGAGGCGCCCGCGCTCACCAACTGGGCCAAGGAACGCTTCGGCGGCTACAACCGCAAGTTCTACGAGCAGCTGTTCGAACTGATGCTGCGCATGCGCGCCAACTACCTGTGGCCCGCCATGTGGGGCTCGGCCTTCTACGACGACGACAAGGGCAACGGCGAGCTGGCCGACAGCATGGGCATCGTGATGGGCACCTCGCACCACGAGCCGATGATGCGCGCGCACCAGGAATGGGTCCGCTACGGCAAGGGCCCATGGGACTACGGCCGCAACGCCGACACACTGCGCGCGTTCTGGGCCCAGGGCCTGCGCAACACGCGGGACTACGAGAAGGTGATCACGATGGCGATGCGCGGCGACGGCGACGAGCCGATGTCGGAAAGCGCCAACGTCGAACTGCTCGAGCGCATCGTGCGCGACCAGCGTTCGATCATCAGGCAGGAACTGAACCGCGATCCGGCCACCGTCCCGCAGTTGTGGGCGCTGTACAAGGAAGTCCAGGAATACTACGAGAAGGGCATGCAGGTGCCGGACGACATGCTGCTGCTCTGGTGCGACGACAACTGGGGCAACATCCGCCGCCTGCCCACGCCTGAAGAACGCAAGCGCAGCGGCGGCGCCGGCGTGTATTACCACTTCGATTACGTGGGCGGCCCGCGCTCCTACAAGTGGCTGAACGTGACCCAGATCGCCAAGGTCTGGGAGCAGATGAACCTGGCCAACGAGTACGGCGCGAACCGGCTCTGGATCGTCAACGTGGGCGACCTCAAGCCAATGGAAGTGCCGACCGAGTTCTTCCTCGCCTACGCCTGGAATCCGCAAGCCTGGCCCGCGGAGAAACTGCCGGACTACCTGCAGGCCTGGGCCGCGCGCGAGTTCGGCGCGCAGCAGGCCGGCCGCATCGCCTCGATCGTCGAACGCAACACCCGCTACAACGCGCGCCGTCGTCCGGAACAGCTGGAGCCGACCACCTACAGCTTGAGCGCCTACGACGAAGCCGAGCGTGTGGTGAACGACTACAACGCGCTGGTGGAAGAAGCCGGCCAGGTCGGCAAGGCCCTGCCTAAGGCGATGCGGGACGCGTACTTCCAGCTGGTCGAGTATCCGGTGCGCGCTTCCGCCAATGCGCTCGACATGTGGGTTTCAAGCGGCAGGAACGCCCTGTACGCGCGCCAGGGACGCGCCACCACCAACGACATGGCCGCGCGGGTGCGCAGCCTGTTCGACCGCGACGCCGAGCTGACCCGCCAGTACCACGGCGTCAATCGCGGCAAATGGAAGCACATGATGTCGCAGAACCGCTTCGGCTACACCAACTGGGCCCAGCCCTACCGCGACGTGATGCCGGCGGTGTCGGAACTGCGCCTGCCGGAGCCGAGCGCGCCGGGCGGCATCCGCGCGGCCGATCAGATGGGCGTGGTGGTGCAGGGCAGCCAGGCCGTGTGGCCGGCCTATGGGCTGCAGCACATGAGCGTGCCGGCGCTGGACGTGTTCGACAGGCAGCCACGTTATATTGAATTGTTCAACCGCAGCAGGGAACCCTTCGACTATGCGGTCAAGGCCAGTCATCCGTGGATTCGGCTCAGCCACGCCGCAGGACGGATCGACAAGGAGCAGCGCATCCTGGTGGACGTGGACTGGAACGCCGTCCCGACCGGCAGCCTGGAGGCCGAGCTGACGGTGACCGGACCGGAAGGGGCGAAGGTGCTGGTCAAGGTGCCGGTGCACAAGCCAGCGGACCTGTCGCCGCAGTCCGCACAGGGACACGTGGAAAGTGGCGGCGTGGTGGCGATCGAGGCCGAGCATTTCAGCCGTTCGCACGCCCCGCGAGGGCGCACGTGGCTGAGGATTCCCGGCTACGGCCATACCCTGTCGGGCATGACCACGATGCCGGGCGCCGCGCCTGCCTTGTCGGTCGACGACGGCATGCGCCTCGAGTACGACGTGCACCTGTTCCGCGGCGGGGAGGTGAAACTGCACACGGTGCTGGGTCCGACGCTCAAGTTCCAGCCCGGTAAAGGCTTCCGCTTCGGGGTCTCGATCGACGACGGCCCGGTCCAGGAAGTCAACGTGCACGCCGACGAGTCCGAGCAGTACTGGAACAAGCTCGTGTCCGATGGCGTGGCCAAATTCGTCACCACGCACCGCGTGGACCGGCCGGGACGCCACACGGTCAAGTTCTGGGCCCTCGACCCGGGCTTGGTGCTGCAGCGCCTGGTGATCGATGCGGGCGGGCTGCAGCCGAGCTATCTCGGCCCGCCGGAAAGTCCCTACTATCCGGCCAAGCGCTAGCGGCCGGAGCAGGGCTTGCGCAGGGGAACGGAGCCATGGATGTTCGCGTGCTGCGATATAGTGATGGCAACATGACATCACGCAAGCAACCATGAATCCATCCCATCCTCCTTCGGACGACACCGAACACGACGACGCCTTCCTCGAACGCGAGCTCGACTTCGCCGAGCGCGGCATCGAACTGGTCAAGATGGAAGGCCGCGTCTTCCTGCGCTTCTCGGGCGAAGTACGTTACGAGGGCCTGCGCGTGCCCTACCGCCTGGTGCCCGCGCGCGGCGTGCTGGCCAAGCCGAGCAAGTGGCGCAAGATGGACATGCTGGCGCGTCGCGACCTGCTCGAGGAACGCGCCACCCCGGACGCCATCGAGGCGCTGCAGAGCGAAGCCGAAGCCTTTGTGCGCGACATCGCCGAGGAGGCCGACGATTTCGGCTGGAACCCGATGCTGTTCCTGCACGTGCTCGACGAGCTGGAGACCTCGGAGCCGGCCGAGTTCGTATTTCAGCGCATCTCGCAGCGCCTGACCCACGCCATCGAGCGCGAGCAGGAAGAACGCCATGCCGCCCGCACCAAGGAAAGCATCAACCTGGCCGAGTATCCGGAATCCTTCGAGGTGGCCAGCCGCATGGGGCGCAAGTTCATCGCCCTGCTCGGGCCGACCAACTCGGGCAAGACCCACCGTGCGATGGAAGCGCTGGCCAAGGCCGCGAGCGGCGTCTACCTGGCTCCCTTGCGCCTGCTGGCGCTGGAAAACTACGAGCGCCTGCAGAACGCCCGTCCGCATGGCAAAGAGATCAAGGTCAGCCTGATCACCGGCGAGGAGCGCCGCATCGCCGAAGACGCGACCCACGTTGCCAGCACCGTCGAGATGCTGGATACCAAGACGCAGGTCGAGGTGGCGGTGATCGACGAGATCCAGATGCTGGCCGACCGCGACCGCGGCGCCGCCTGGACCGCGGCCGTGTGCGGGGCGCCGGCCTCCACCGTGTTCCTGGTCGGCGCGCCGGAAGCGCGCCGTGCCATCGAGGCGCTGGCCGAGCGCCTGGAAGTGCTGCTCGAAGTCCACGTACTGAAACGCATGGCGCCGCTGGCGATGGAACCCTCGCCGGTGCGCAAGCTCGGCAACCTGCGGCGCGGCGACGCCGTCATCGCCTTCTCGCGGCGCGACGTCCTGATGTGGCGCGACATGATCACCGAGAAGGGCCTGTCCGTGGCCACGGTGTACGGCAACCTGTCGCCCGAAGTGCGGCGTGCCCAGGCCGAGCGCTTCCGCGAAGGGCAGGCCGACATCGTGGTCGGCACCGATGCGCTGGCCATGGGCCTGAACATGCCGATCGCGCGCATCGTGATGACCACCACCGTCAAGTACAACGGCTATGAGGAAGAAGAGATCTCGGCGGCGCTGGCCAAGCAGATCGCCGGCCGGGCAGGGCGCTACGGGGTGCACGAAGAGGGCTTCGTCGCCGGATACGACGAGGACACCCATCAGGTGATGCGCGCGCTGATGAAGGAAAAGATTCCGCCGGTGGCGGCCACCGGCTTTGCGGTGGCGCCCTCGCTCGAGCAGCTGCACCGCATCTCCTCGGTGACGGGCGAGACCTCGCTGGTGAAACTCTTGAAACGCTTCGTGCACAACATCGACGTGCCGGACGGCTTCTTCTATCCGCGCATCACCGAAGAGCAGAACGAGCGCGCCGAGTGGCTGGACACCTTGCCCCTGAGCGTGGCGGAGAAGTTCATGCTCTCGCTGGTGCCGATCTCGACCAAGGTGCCGGTGCTGCAGAGCGCCTGGGAGCACTGGTCGCTGTCGCTGGCCAAGAAGAAGGTGTGCAAGCTGCAGCCGCATCCGCAGGAGCTGTTCTACATGAACCTGCAGGAGGTGGAGGACACCTGCCGCATGTATTCGGCCTATGCCTGGCTGGGCTACCGGCAGCCGGAGTATTTCCCCAGCATCGCCGAAGCGCAGCAGCTGGCGCGCGAGGCCTCGGAACGGGTGGATGCGATCCTGCAGCAGCAGAATGCGGCGGCGAGGCAGCGTGGCGGCTCAAGCGGGGGCAAGCGCAGGCGTTAGGCTTTGTTATGAGAAATTCGGTTCCCGCCTGCGCGGGAACGACGTATCTGGGTATGTGTCCACAAGCGCGTTCGTCGTCCGCGACCTGAAAACCGTCGTACTCCCCACTGGGGCCTACGACTTCCGGCGAAGGCCGGAATCCAATTCCCAAGCACCGCCATCAGCTCCATGCCTGCACAATCGGCACGCCCAGTGTACGATGCCGCCTTTGTCACAACGGCATCGCTCATGAACCCGAAATACACCCCCGAATCCTTCAACGACTTTGGCAAGTCCTTCTTGCCCGGCCACCTCGGCATCCGGATCACCGAAGTCGCCGAAGGCCGCGTCAGCGCCGAACTTCCGGTCACGCCCCAGCTGCTGGCCCCGAACGGCTACCTGCACGCCGGCAGCGTGGTCACGCTGGCCGACACCGCGGCCGGCTACGCCTGCGTCGCCCACCTGCCGGAAGGCGCACAGAACTTCACCACCATCGAACTGAAGTCGAACCACCTGGGCACCGCGCGCCAGGGCACCATCGCCGTGGTGGCGACCGCGGTCCACCTGGGCCGCACCACGCAGGTGTGGGATGCCACGGTCACCGACAAGGACAGCGGCAAGACCATCGCCCTGTTCCGCTGCACCCAGATGATCCTTTATCCGAAATAAGCCAAGGCCTAAGAAGCCAGCTCTTTCTCGATCAGCTTGTGCAGGGTCGGGAAATCCGGCTCGCCCACGTACTGCTTGATGATCCTGCCCTGCTTGTCGATCACGAAGGTGGTCGGGGTCAGGCTGACGTCGCCGAACTGCCTGGCGATGTCGCCGGCCGAGTCGATCGCCACCTTGAAGGGCAGCTGGCGCGTCTCGGTGAAGTTCAGCACGTAGTTGGGCGGGTCGTACTGCATCGCCACCGCCACGAACTCCAGGCCTTGCGCCTTGTACTTGTTGTAGGTCTCGACCATCTGCGGCATCTCCTTGACGCAGGTGACGCAGGAGGTCGCCCAGAAGTTCACCATCACCACCTTGCCGCGCAGGGACTCGGTACTGATCTTGTCGCCGGCGATGCTGATGAAGGTGACGTTCGGCGCGGGCGGGGCGCTGGTGAAGGAGGCGTAGCCGATGCCGGCCAGGGCCAGCACCACGGCGGCAGCGGCGGCGGGCTTGATCCAGGAGCGGGAAGAAGTGGTCATGATGGGAGCGGATGAAGAAAAACGGCAGGACCGCAGTCCTGCCGTTGGCATTAACCCTGTGCCTGGAAGGGCTGGTTGGCGCGCGGGTCTTCGTCGGCAATGTATTCGAAGATCTTGACGACCTTGACCACGCCCGGCACGCCCTTGGCGACGTCGGCGGCGATATTGCCTTCACGCTGGGTGACCAGGCCCTGCAGGTAGACGATGCCGCGCTCGGTGGTTACCTTGAAGGCGGTGGCCGAGACGGTCTTCTTGTCGACCAGGCTGGCCTTGACCTTGGTGGTGATCAGGGCGTCGTTCGAGCGCGAGGTGTAGCTCGACGGGCCGGCGATTTCCAGCTCGTTGATCACCGAGACCACGTTGTCGATCGCGCGCACTTCGCGCTCGGCCGCCTGTTTCATCGTGTCGTCGCGCACTTCGCCGGTCAGCAGCACCTTGCGGTTGTAGCTGGTGACGTTGATGTGGCCGTTCTCGCCGGTGAGCTGGCGCAGCTTGAGCTCGGCCTTGACGTTGATCGCCTTGTCCTCGGTCTGCATGCCCAGGGTGCGGCGGTCGTTGGCCGACAGGACTGCCGTGGCGGCGCCGCCGACGGCCATGGCCACGCAGCCCGACAGCGATGCCGCGAGCGCGGTACCCAGGACGATTTTGGACAGCAGGCCGGCCAGCGGGCGCAGTTTGGTCATTCCTCTTCTCCTCCGAACAGTGCGACGTCGATGCCGTCGCAGATGCAGTGAATCGCGCACAGGTGGACTTCCTGGATGCGCGCGGTGCGTGCGTGAGGCACGTTGATGTGGATGTCGGCGTCGGTCAGCATCTTCGCCAGCGCGCCGCCGTCCTTGCCGGTGAAGGCGACGATGCGCATCTCGCGCTCCAGCGCCGCCTCGACCGCGGCCAGCACGTTGGCCGAGTTGCCCGAGGTCGAGATCGCCAGCAGGACGTCGCCGGCCTGGCCGAAGGCCTGCACCTGCTTCGAGAAGATGTCCTTGAAGCTGTAGTCGTTACCGACCGCCGTGATGATCGAGGTGTCGGTGGTCAGCGCAATCGCCGGCAGCGGGAAGCGCTCGCGCTCGAAGCGACCGACGAGCTCGGCAGCGAAGTGCTGGCAGTCGGCGGCGGAACCGCCATTGCCGCAGGCCAGGATCTTGTTGCCGTTGGACAGGGCGCTGAACATGAGTTCGACCGCCTGCGAAATGGGTTGTGCCAGGGCAGCAGCCGATTTCATCTTGAGATCGGCGCTCTCCTGGAAGTGAGCGAGGATGCGTTGAGTATTCATAACCGGGAATTATAGTGCAGTGGCAACCCGGGTCGGGCAACCACGGTAAAAATTGCTTACATTTAAAAATACGCGCTTAACACCACTTAGTCGATGACATTCTGCAGCCATTCGAGCTTGTCGCCATCGATGGCGACAACGTCGAAGCGGCAAGGCGGTGTGACGGGAAAGCGCAACAGGTACACCTGGGCCGCGCGCACCAGGCGGCGGATCTTGGCGGGAGTGATGCTGGCGGCAGCGCCGCCGTGTTCGCTTCTAGCGCGCTGGCGCACCTCGACGAACACCAGGGTATCGCCATCGCGCATGATCAGGTCGATTTCGCCGCCCTTGCAGCGAAAATTTTCTTCGACCGGCTGCAAGCCGTGGCGGCGCAGGTGGAGCAGGGCGACCCGCTCCCAGTCGCGGCCCTGGGCTTGCCGCGGTGACAGGCGCAGCGGCCACATGGTAGAGCCTGTTCCAGTAGAGGTTCTCAGCGCCCGAAGGCGACCGTTTCGTATATGCCGCCGCGATACACCGTACCGGTCTCGACGCGGCGGAAGCCCCCTTCGCCGGCTCCCATGTCGATCGACAGGCGGCCGGTGACGCCGTCCAGCTCGAACGGGGCGCCGCGGCGCGCGGCCAGTTCGCGGGCGATGCGGAAGGCGTCGATGCCGAGGGCGTACAGACGCTTCATGTCGTAGCCGCCGGTCTCGCCGCTCCAGCGCGGATAGCTCGCCACCAGCGGGTTGTCCGGTTGCACGGTCCAGGGCAGGTCGAGGATGCGCACGCCGGCCAGCTCCGGTCCGCCCATGGCCGGGTCCGGGCCCGGGTTGATCGAGCCGGTGCCATAGGTTGGCAGCGAGGTGCCGATGGCGCTGCGCACCTGGCGCAGCTGGACCGGGTCGAGGGCCGCGAACACCAGTTGCGGCGGGTCGACCTGCATGCGCGCGCGCAACTCGGCCAGCGCGTTGGGATCCACGTAGCCGTCGCTGCTGGGCAGTTCGACGGTGGCGTTGTTCAGGCCCAGCCGCGCCCAGCGCGCGGCGAAGGCGCCGGACAGGCGCTGCTGCCATGCGGCCTTCCCGGTCAGCACCAGGGCGCGCGCGCCCGGCTGTTCCGCGGCGGCCCAGTCGGCCACCTGGCTGGCTTCTTCTTCGAGCGACAGGCCGACCACCAGCAGCTGGCGCGGCAGCGGGCCATTGGTCTGCGGGTGATTCAGGGCAATGGTCGGCTTGCTCACGATGCCGCTGGTAGCCAGCGCGGCCACGGCGGGGCGGGTGAGAGGACCGACCACGATGTCGTTCTGTTCGCTGGCGCGCGCATAGGCATCGAGCGTGGCCTGCGCGGAATCGCTGGTGGGAACCAGGTTGACGGTCACGCCGTTGCGGTCGCGTTCGTAGCCGGCCATGAAGCCGGCGCGCAGGGCTTCGGCAGGCTGGGCGAAGGCATCGGACTGCAGGGGCAGCAGCAGGGCGATACGTACCCCTTGCACGCCCGGACGCTCGAGGCTCGATGCCAGCGGACGGCCATTCGATGGCCCCAGTTCGATCGGATTGGTGCGGACCGGGGAGGGCGCCGGCGGTGGCGTATAGCCGGGTTCGGCAGGTGGCGGGCTTGCACTCGACGCGGCGGGCGCGCAAAATCCGCCCGGTACGCCGCAGCCCGTGTCCGGCGGCAAAGGCGTGCTAGCGCAGGCCGTCAATAAACCAAGCGCGGCCGTCGCCAGCAGCGCCCTGATATTCTTCTTCTTCAACATCGGAATTCCTTATGACAGAACAGCAGACCATCGACATCGCCCGGCTTCCCGTCATGGGCGAAGCGGCCCAGCAGTCCTATCCTACCGCAACGCTGTATGTCGTGGCTACACCGATCGGCAACGTCACCGACATCACGCTGCGCGCACTGCACCTGCTGGCGCTCGCCGATGTCGTGGCCTGTGAAGACACGCGCAAGACCGGTGCGCTCCTTCAACGTTTCGGCCTGAGCAAGCAGACCATCGCCGCCCACATGCACAACGAACGCGAGGTGGCCGACAAGATCGTCGAGCGCCTGCAGGCCGGACAGCGCGTGGCGCTGGTGTCGGATGCGGGTACGCCGGCCGTCTCGGACCCGGGGGCGAAGATCGTCGATGCCGTGCGTGCGGCCGGCCTGAACGTGGTGCCGCTGCCGGGACCGTCGGCCGCGATCGCGGCCCTGTCGGCCAGCGGGCTGGTGAACGACCGCTTCCATTTCGTCGGCTTCCTGCCGGCAAAATCGAAGCAGCGCGAAAACGCGCTGGCCGAGTTGGCGCGCGAGACCTCGACCCTCGTCATCTACGAAGCGCCGCACCGCATCGTGGAGTGCGTCGAGGGTTTGGCGAGCGTCTTCGAGCCGACCCGCCAGGTGGTGTTCGCGCGCGAGCTGAGCAAGATGTTCGAGGAAGTGCACCGCTGCCCGCTGAGCGAGGCCCGAGCCTGGGTCACGGCCGACCAGCACCGCGAGCGCGGCGAATTCGTCGTGCTGGTCGAAGGGGCCCGCCTGGAAACCGAAGCGCAGGACGCCGAGGCGGAACGCATCCTCCAGATCCTCCTGAGCGAATGCTCGGTCAAGCAGGCAGCCGGCCTGGCCGCGCAGATCACCGGACGCAAGAAGAACGCGCTGTACGAGCGCGCCCTGCAGATCAAGGGCGAGTGACGCCGGCGGCCGCCCGGCCGCCACACCCACTCCGGGCTTTCTTCCTGGGCTATCCGCCCAGACATCCTCCCATATTCCTTCCTCCCACCATACCGACGGCATGGCGCGTTGTCGCATTGGCATGTTCGTAAATATTTAGTTAAGCAATTTTTGATTCAGATCAAGTAATTGGTTTGATGAGCACAAATTGCTTACTTACAATATTGCTCTAAATTCACTTAAATATCCTGTGGGAATCATGAGTTAGCTTTCAATCGCGACAACTCGCATCGCTGCCGTCGTTCACTCAAAGCCAGTGGCATTCCCGCTCGTTCGAGCACTTTTCCGGACCGATTGCTGAGTAATCAACGACATGCCTGGTGACATTGGCGTTTTCTCGTCATGCATCCGGCAGTAACAGGCTTTAATCAACGACGATGGGTATCCGCTATGGTGCAGCATGCGCAGCTTGTGAGGTCAATGCCGAACGCATTGGATGAAACGGTCGACACGATCGGACGCGAAATTGGACTCGACCAGCAGGAGGTAGCCGAACGCATGGCTTTCCTCGACCTGCGTGCGGACGACCTGCGCCTGCTGCGCGAGCTGCACGGGCTGGTGGAGGATACCGACACCTTCTCGGACGACTTCTACGAGCACATCCTCGGCTTTCCCGAGCTGCGCCAGCTTGTGAAGGACGACGCCACGATACAGCGCCTGAAGCACTCGCAGGCCGCGTACTTCCGCAGCCTGACCTCGGGCGACTACGACGGCACCTACATCCGCGACCGCCTGCGGGTCGGGCTGGTCCACCAGCGCATCGGACTGGAGCCGAAATGGTATATCGGGGCCTACCGCAAGTACGTGGCGGGCATGTTCGACCTCCTGTGGAAGCAGTTCCACGCCGAGCCGGAGCGCTTCCGGGCGATGTTCAACAGCGTGCTCAAGGTCGTTTGCCTGGACATGGGCCTGGCCCTCGACACCTATGCCCACGCCGACCAGCGCAGCGTGGTACAGAACCAGAACTATCTGGAACAGGTCATCGGCGGCATGCCCGCCGGGCTGATCGTCACGGATGCGTCGGGCCGGATCCGCTCGATCAACGCGACGATGCGGGACATGCTCGGCGTCCCGGACGATGCGCTCGAGGCGCCCCGCTGGCTGGAGTCGCTCCTGCCGTCGCCCGACCTGGCCGACCGCATGGCCGCCGCGCTGGCCTCCGGCGCGCCGCAGGACGGGGTGGTCGTCACGGTCGACGGCCATGCCGACGGGGCGCGCTACCTCGAGTTCAACATCCGCCGCACCCGTCAGGCCGACGAGAACATCCTGCTGCTGATCGGCCACGACGTCACCTTCAAGCGCCAGGCCCGCCTGCGCCTGCAGGAGAGCGAGGAATTCTTCCGCCTGACCTTCTCCCAGGCCGCGGTCGGCATCGCCCTGCTGTCGCGCGAAGGCCGCTTCGTGCGGGTCAACCGCAAGCTGACCCAGATCGTCGGCTTTACCGAGATCGAGCTGCTCCAGCGTTTCTTGTACCAGATCACCTACCAGAGCGACCTGCTGGAAGACCGCGCCCTGTTCCGCCAGCTCATCGACGGCGAAATCCGCGACTTCCAGCGCGAGACGCGCTTCATCTCCAAGCGCGGCAACCCGGTCTGGGTGACGGTCAGCGCGTCGGCGATGCGCGAAGCCGTCAGCGGCCAGCTGCGCCTGATCGTCGCGGTCGAGGACATCTCGCGCAGGAAGGAGGCCGAGGAGGCCTTGCTGCGCATGGCGAACCACGATGCGCTGACCGGCCTGCCGAACCGCATCCTGCTGCAGGACCGCCTGTCGCACGCGATTGCCCAGGCCCAGCGCAGCGGCCGCCTGGTCGGGGTGATGTTCGTCGACCTCGACCGCTTCAAGCACGTCAACGACAGCCTCGGGCACGAGGCGGGCGACCAGATGATCATCGAGATCGCGCGCCGCCTGAGCCGCAGCCTGCGCGAGAGCGATACCGTGGCGCGCCAGGGCGGCGACGAGTTCGTGGTCGTGCTGCCGGACCTGGCCAGCACCGGTGACGCCGCCCTGGTGGCCCAGAAAGTGCTGTCGGAGCTGTTCCAGCCCTTGATGCTGGCCGGGAATGAGCTGTTCCCGACGGGGAGCATCGGCATCGCGCTGTATCCGCGCGACGGGCAGGACCCGACGGCCCTGCTCAAGGCCGCCGATACCGCCATGTACCGTTCCAAGGCGAACGGCGGCAACCATTTCCATTTCTATACCGAGGACATGGGCATGCGCGCCGAGGAGCACCTGCACGTCGAAGCAAGGCTGCAGCGCGCCCTGCAGCGCAACGAACTGAGCCTGCACTACCAGCCCCAGGTCGATATCGCCAGCGGCCGCATCGTCGGGCTGGAAGCCTTGCTGCGCTGGGAGGTCGACGGCGTCGAGGTCTTGCCGGCCGCCGACTTCATCCCGCTGGCGGAAGAGACGGGCCTGATCGTACCGATCGGCGAATGGGTGCTGGCCACCGCGATGCGCCAGCTGACGCACTTCGCGCGTACGGGGCTGGCGCCGCTGCGCATGAGCGTGAACGTCTCCGCGCGCCAGTTCCACCAGCAGGACATCGCCGCGCAGGTGGCCCGGCTGCTGGAAGAGTCGGGCTGCGATCCCCACGCCCTGACGCTGGAGATCACCGAGACCCTCCTGATGGAAAGTCCGGGCGCCGCGGCCGAGGCGATGGTGCGCCTGTCGGACATGGGCATCCAGCTGGCCATCGACGATTTCTGCACCGGCTACTCGAGCCTGGCCAACCTCAAGCGCTTCCCGATCCACGGCCTGAAGATCGACCGCTCCTTCATTGCCGACATTCCGGGTGACAGCGACGCGGCCGCCATCGTGCATGCCGTGATCGCGCTGGCCGGTTCGCTGGAGCTCGACGTGGTCGCCGTGGGTGTCGAGAGCGCGGAGCAGCAGGCCTTCCTGGAAGCGCACGGCTGCCGGCACATGCAGGGCTACCGGTTCGGCAAACCGGTGCCGGCAGCCGAGATCGAGCGGCTGCTGCGGCGCGGATGCGTGGACGCGGCGGCATGAGGACACTGCTGCGCCGTATGCCGGGCGATTCGCGCCTGGTGATCCTGGCCGCCCTGCTGGCCGCGCTCGCCCTGGGGCTGGCGCTGGACTGCCCGGGCATGCTGAGCTTCGCGATCGGCGTGAGCGCCGGCGCGGCGCTGATCCTGGCGCTGCGCACGCGCCGGGCGCCGGAACCGGGCGTGGAAAGCCGGCCGGAACATGCCTTGCCGGCGCCATCTGGCGGCGCCACGCTGGCCAGCCTGCCGGACCGGCGCCATGCGCTCGACGTGCTGGCCGAAGCGATCGATGCCGCACGCCGCGACGGTGGCTCGGCGGCAGTGATCGTGCTCGACATCGACGGCTTCAGGAAGATCAACAGTCACTATGGCTGGGCCGGCGGCGACGAGGTGCTGCACGAATGCATGGCGCGCCTGTCGGCGCGGCTGGGACCGGGCGACACGCTGGCGCACCAGGGCGGCAATGAATTCATCGTCGTGTGCGGGCAGGCCGACCGCGACGGCGCGACGGCGCTCGCCCGGGGGCTGCAGGAGTGCATGGACCTTCCGTTCGCGCCGGGCGGGCACTGCGTGTTCCTGTCGGCCAGCGTCGGCATCGCGGTCCTGCCGTCCGAACCCTGCCAGGCGTCCCAACTCCTGCACATGGCGCAGGTGGCCAGCGCCTGCGCCCGCCACCAGGGGCCGGCGCACCTGTGCTTCTATACGCCCCGCATGGGCGGCGCGATCCGCGAGCGGGTCGACCTGGAAACCATGCTGTGCCATGCCATCGAGCGCAAGGAGTTCGTGCTCCAGTACCAGCCGCGCATCAGCATGAAGGATGGGCATATGGTCGGCGTCGAGGCCCTGGTGCGCTGGCGCCATCCCGAGCTCGGCCTGCTGTCGCCGGCGCGCTTCATCCCGCTGGCCGAGGAAAGCGGGCTGATCAACGAGCTCGACCTGTGGGTGCTGCGCGAAGCCTGCAGCGCCGCCGCCGCATGGCGCGCGCAGGGCCTGTTCGGCGGCCGCGTCTCGGTCAACCTGTCGGCACGCCAGTTCCAGCAGCCCGGGCTGGCAGGGCGGGTGCGCAGCGCGCTCGAGGACAGCGGCCTGGCGCCGGCCGGACTGGAGCTCGAGATCACCGAGAGCACCGTCATGCACGACACCGAGGACGCCGCCGACGTGCTGCGTTCGCTGAGGGAGCTTGGCGTGACCGTGTCCATCGACGACTTCGGCACCGGCTATTCCTCGCTGAGCTACCTGAAGCGTTTCCCGCTCGACGTGCTGAAGATCGACCGCGCCTTCGTCAGGGACATGGACGGCGATGCCACCGGCGCCGCGATCATCCGCGCCATCATCACCCTGGCCCATTCGCTCGGCCTGTCGGCGGTCGCGGAAGGCGTCGAGACGGCCGACCAGGTGGCCTTCCTGAAGGAGAACGGCTGCGACGAAATCCAGGGGTATTACTTCAGCCGGCCGGTGTGGCCCGACGAGGTGTCGCGCATGCTGGCGGAGCAAGCCCCGTCCCTGTGTTCAACCCCGTAACAGTCCATCATTCCCATGCGTCTATTCAATCAACTCAGCATCAAACTGCGCCTCCTGCTCGTGCTCTCCCTGCTCGGGATCGAACTGGTCATCGGCGCGACCGTCGGGCTGTTCAGCCTGGGGCAGGCCAACGACGAGCTGCATTCCCTGTATGCCGACCGGCTGGTGCGCCTGGGCCAGCTCGACCAGATCGTGCGCCGGCTGAACAGCAACCAGTTCCTCGCCTCCGAAGCCTTGACGGCCGATGCCGGCCAGGTGCCGGCCCTGCTCGACGACATCGAGCGCAACAAGGCCGTGATCGACGAGCAGTGGAAGGCCTACGCCGGTCCCGGCCTGGCGGGGCCGGAGCGGGAGGCCGCCGAGCGCTTCCTGCAGGCGCGCTCGGCATTCGTCGAGCGCGGCCTGCAACCCGCGGTCGCGGCGCTGCGCGCCGCGGACCTGGAGCGCGCGCGGCAGATCGTGCACGGCCCGCTGGTCGACCTGTTCCGGCCCGCCGCCACCGCCATCGATGCGCTCATCCAGCTGCAGCTGGACGAGGCCAGGAAGTCGAACGAGGCCTCGCGCTACCGCTTCGAAGTGGTGCGCGCGGTCTGCCTGGGCGGCATGGTCCTGGGCCTGCTGCTGGCCGGCGCCGTCGGTGTCTTGCTGGTGCGCGGCATCGTGGTCCCGCTCGAGCAGGCGGTGCGGATCGCCGGCGCGGTGGCCGACGGCGACCTGACCCGCGACATCGGAGGGCAGGGGCGCGACGAGACCGGGCGCCTGATGCAGGCCTTGCGCGACATGAACGAAGGACTGGCCGCGATCGTCGGACGGGTGCGCGGCGGCACCGACACCATCGCGACCGCTTCCGGCCAGATCGCGGCAGGCAACATGGACCTGTCGGCGCGCACCGAGCAGCAGGCGGCCGCACTGGAGCAGACCGCGTCCTCGATGGAAGAACTGACCTCGACCGTCAAGCAGAATGCCGACAATGCGCGCCAGGCCAACGGGCTGGCGCAGTCGGCGTCGGCGGTGGCGAACCAGGGCGGGCAGGTGGTGGCGAAGGTGGTGGACACCATGGCCGCGATCGATGCCTCGGCGGCGCGCATCGGCGACATCACGGGCGTCATCGACGGCATCGCGTTCCAGACCAATATCCTGGCCCTGAATGCCGCGGTGGAGGCCGCGCGCGCGGGCGAGCAGGGGCGCGGCTTTGCGGTGGTGGCCGGCGAAGTGCGCAACCTGGCCCAGCGCAGCGCCGCCGCCGCCAGGGAGATCAAGACCCTGGTCGACGATTCGATACGGACGGTGAGCGAAGGCTCGCAACTGGTGGAGCAGGCCGGGGCCACCATGGAAGAGATCGTGCGCAGCGTCGGCCGCGTGACCGACATCATGGCCGAGATCATGGCGGCCAGCCAGGAACAGGCAACCGGCATCGAACAGGTGAACCAGGCGATCATCCAGATGGACCGTGCCACCCAGCAGAACGCCGCCCTGGTCGAAGAGGCCTCCGCCGCAGCCCAGGCGTTGCGCGAAGAGGCAGACAGCCTGGCGCAGGCGGTCGGCGCCTTCCGCCTGCGGGCGCAGGGCTCCAAGGGCGCCGCATCGAGCGATCAGGCTGGCGAGCTCCGGCTGGATGTCCCCTTGCTGGGGCAGGCCTGACAGCTGTTAACGATCCTTCAGGCGAGCGCCTCTTTTGCCGCCTCTTCAGGCGTCAAGCCATCGTAGAACTGGTCGGTGAACCATTCGACCTGTTCTTCGATGTGGTCCTGCGCTTGCCTGAGGGTGGCGCCGCCGGCGACCAGGAATTTTTCCACTTCGGTGAGCCACTGGATGAATGCCAGCGTTTCTTCGTCCAGTTCTTCTTTCTTTGCCATCTCGATTCCAGTTCCTGCGTTGCCGGCCGGTCGGTGCGACCAGCCTCCATGGGCATTCTAACGTAGCGATCGGGCGGGCGGCCCGCGTCAAGCCCGATACCGATTCGGATATCGGGATGCGATAAAAAGTTATTGGTCCCTGGTAAGGTCTTGCCGCAGAATGTTAGCGCAACCATCGTGGTGCTCTACAAGGTGAGGACATGCGAAAAGAGAAAGCCGGGACGATGCGTCGGACGGGGATTGCACTCATCCTGGCGGCGGCAATTCCAGCCTTCGTCCAGGCCGCGGAGCTCCGTGCGGAGGCGGACGCGCGCGCGCGGGCCCTGGTGGCGCGGATGACGATGGACGAAAAAATCGGCCAGCTGCTCAACGTCGCGCCCGCCCTGCCGCGGCTGGGTATTCCGGCCTACAACTGGTGGACCGAGTCCCTGCATGGGGCGATCGGGCCGGTGCCGACCACGAACTTCCCGCAACCCATCGGGCTCGCGGCCAGCTTCGATACGCCGCTCGTGCATCAGGTCGCCGCCGCGATCAGCACCGAAGTGCGCGCGCTGCACACGCTGGGGCGCCAGACCGGGCACCTGGGACGCATCGGCACCGGGCTCAATACGTGGTCGCCGAACATCAATATCTTCCGCGATCCCCGCTGGGGGCGCGGCCAGGAAACCTATGGCGAAGATCCACACCTGACGGCGGCCATGGGCGTTGCGTATATCCGGGGCATGCAGGGACCGGATCCGGACCTGCCGCACGTGGTCGCCACGCCGAAGCATTTCGCGGTGCACAGCGGACCCGAATCGACGCGCCACTCGGCGGACGTCCACGTATCGAAACACGATCTCGAAGACAGCTACCTGCCCGCCTTCCGGGCCGCCATCGTCGACGCCCGGGCCGGCTCGATCATGTGCGCCTACAACCGCGTCAATGGCCTGCCTGCCTGCGGCAGCGAATTCCTGATGAGGGACGTCCTGCGCGGCGCCTGAGGCTTCAAGGGCTATGTCGTGTCCGACTGCGATGCCGTGACCGACATTTCGGAGCACCACAAGTTTGCGCCGGATCCCGCCGCCGCGGTCGCCGTGGCCCTCAAGGCCGGGACCGACAACGAATGCAGCACCAAGACCCTGGGCGAGCCCCAGGACCTGGGCGCGCGTTACCGGGAAGCCTGGCGGCGCGGCCTGATCGGCGTGGACGACATCGACCGGGCGCTGGTGCGGCTGTTCTCCGCCCGCTATCGCAACGGCGACCTCGCGGGACTGCCCGGACGCGACGGCAAGGCGGTTCCAGTGGGCGCGATCAACACGGCGGCGCACCAGGAACTGGCGCTGCGGGCGGCGACCAACAGCCTGGTGCTGCTGAAGAACGATGGCGTGCTGCCGCTCAAGCCGGGCTTGAAGCTGGCGGTGATCGGTCCCCTGGCCGACGCGACCCGCGTCCTGCGCGGCAATTATTCGTCGACGATCTCGGCGCCGCCCGTATCGGTCGTCGAGGGCCTGCGCCGCGCCATGCCGCAGGCACAGGTCAGGCTGGTGCACGGTGGCGCATCCATCACCGACGGCGACCTGGTTCCCAGCTCGGCCTTGCGCACGCCCGATGGCAAGCCCGGCCTGCGTGCGGAGTACTTCAACCGCAAGGGCACGACCTTCGACGGCAAGCCCATCGTCACGCGCACCGAGCATGGCCTGCACTCGCACGCGCTGGCCCTGGCCGAGGTCACGGATCACAACCGTGTGATCTGGACCGGTTACCTGGTGCCGCCGGAGAGCGGCACTTACCGCCTCGGCGCGAGCGGCGTGCAGGGCGAGCTGACGGTCGGCGGCAAGCCTGCGATCCGGGCCGCCGCGTATTCGAAGTGGGGCGAGCCCTTGGCACTGGGCGAGGTCCGGCTCGAGAAGGGGCAGCGCTATCCTCTGCGTTTCCATGCCGAGACGGGTTCTACCGGCGTGCCCGGCCTGTACTGGAAGCGTATCTCGACCGATCCCGAAGCCGACTTCAAGGCGGGCACCCTGGATGCCGACGTCATCGTGGCCGTGGTCGGCCTGACGGCGGACCTGGAAGGCGAAGAGATGGCGGTGCAGGTCGAGGGCTTCTCGGGCGGCGACAAGACCTCGCTCGACCTGCCCGCCGACCAGCGCCGCCTGCTCGAACGCGCCAGGGCCCTGGGCAAACCCCTGGTGGTGGTCTTGATGAACGGCAGCGCGATCGACCTGTCCTGGGCGAAGGACCATGCCGCCGCGATCCTGGAAGCCTGGTATCCGGGGCAGTCCGGCGGCCTGGCGGTCGCCAGGGTACTGGCGGGACAATCCGACCCGGGCGGACGCCTGCCGCTGACCTTCTACCGTGGCCTGGCCGACCTGCCGCCCTTCGACGACTATGCGATGAAGGGCCGCACCTACCGCTACTACGCGGGCACGCCCGTGTATCCCTTCGGTGCCGGCCTGAGCTACACGACGTTTCGCTACGCCCCGCTGCGGATCGAGCCCGTCGACGGCGCGTTCGAGAACGGCGTGGTCGTCAGCACCGAGATCGAGAATACGGGCAAGCGTGCCGGCGACGACATCGCCCAGCTGTACCTGACGCCGCCGGCCTTCGAGGGCGCGCCGCGCCTCGCCTTGCGCGGCTTCCAGCGCGTGTCCTTGAAGGCGGGCGAGCGCCGTTCCATCAGTTTCCGCCTGTCGCCACGCGACCTGAGCTTCGTCACGCGCGACGGTGTCCGGCAACTGATGCCCGGCCAGTATCGGCTGAGCGTCGGTTCCGGGCAGCCGGGGACGGGCGTGCCGGGACAGGAATCCCTGCTCACGCTGAACCGCACCGCAGTTCTGGCGCAATAACCACTTGGAGAGGAGAACACACATGATGAGAACAATCCGCACAGGACTTGCCGCCGCGGTCGTCGGCTTGAGCTGCGCCCTGGCGGCGCCGGCGATGGCGCAGGACGACAGGATGACGCCGATCGCGATCCCGGCGCAGCCGGACGCGATCGTGCTGGGGACCGGCGAGTTGCCGGGCGCGACCACGAAGGAAAGCTGGCACAGCCAGTACGGCAGCCTGTTCGCCCGCAACGTCACGCTGGCCACGCTGACGCCCTTCCTGCCGGATCCCGGCAAGGCGACCGGCGCCGCGGTGATCGTCGCGCCGGGCGGGGGCTTTCGCACGCTGTCGATGAACAACGAGGGCTGGGACGTGGCCCGGGCGCTTGCCGACAAGGGCGTGGCGGCTTTCGTGCTGAAGTACCGCCTGAACCAGACGCCGCAGGACATGGGCGAGTTCGCGCGCTCGATGCAGCAGATGTTCTCGGCAGGCGCCCAAGCGGCACGCCGCGCTTCGCAGCAGGATCCGGCCGTGACCCTGGCGCCGCAGATCGCCGATGCGCGCGCCGCTTTCGCGCTGGTGCGCTCGCGCGCCAAGGAGTGGCGGGTGGATCCCGGCCGCATCGGCATGGTCGGCTTCTCGGCCGGCGCCATGCTGACCATGGCGACCGCGCTGCATGGGCAGGACGCCAAGCCCGCCTTCATCGGGAACGTCTACGGACCGCTGGCGCCGATGAAGGCGCCGCTTGACGCACCGCCGCTGTTCATCGCGCTGGCCGCGGACGACCCCTTGTTCGGCAATGCCGGGTATGGCCTGGTCGACAGCTGGCGCACCGCCAAACGTCCGGTGGAGTTCCACCTCTACGAGCAGGGCGGCCACGGCTTCGGCATGTACCCGAAGACGACCACCAGTACCGGCTGGTTCGAGGCCTTCGCACGCTGGCTGGACATGCACGGCTACCTGAAACCCAAACAGGGCGCGTGATTCCTCACCACTTGCAGCCGTGGTCCTTCTTGTCCAGGGCCAGGAGCAGCGGCGCCAGCAGCCCACCCGGCACGCCGTCCTTGCAGTCGCGGCGCTTGGCCTTGCCGATGGCCTTGCCGAGCTGCGTTTCCGTTTCCAGGGGCGGGTCGGGGAACTGCGCGTTGGCATGGCCCTCGCGGCCCAGTTTGGTTTGACCTGCGAGCTGCCGCGCTGTTTGCTTGGCGGCATTCATACTGAATTGCGGCGCTTCGCCTGGCGCAGGAGCCGGTTCCTCCGCCTGTTGCACCGTGAAAGTATCCGGCGCGTCGTCTTGTTCGGGCGATACCGGAACGGCAATCACAGCTTGCGGCGTCGACTTGCGTCTGCTGTGTGTCGCTGGCGGTTCGCTACGCTGTCGCGCCGCCGGCTCGACGCGCGGCGGTTCCGGCTCCAGTTCCGGCGGCGGCGCGGGCGGCGCGATACGCACGGTGATGGAAGAGGGTGGTTCAGGCATGACGGGGGCCGGGGCTGGCCCGGTATGGCGATAGGCAAGCATCAACAGAATGTGCACGGTCAAAGACACCCCGACCCCGGCCAGGAAGCGCCTGTGCTCCCGCGACTTACCCTCGTGCAGGCTGTCCTGAACTGCAAGATTCACAATATTGTCCGCACAATCACGATCGAATAATGCGCCAGAGAATACGGTGGCCTGCTTATTTGGCCCTTAAGCCTTGACCTGGCCCGGCCGACACGCTATTATCTTCGTCTTCGGAGTGTAGCGCAGCCCGGTAGCGCACCTGGTTTGGGACCAGGGGGTCCAAGGTTCGAATCCTTGTACTCCGACCAGCATTAAGAAAAAGGCCGACAGTGAACACTGTCGGCTTTTTTCGTTGTCGGGTTGGTTTCGTAGGGTGGGCGGGTATCCCGCCCACGCGTTCAAATCACATTCGATCAGTAGCCGCGTCAGTTCATACAGGAGTTGAACGCGCGGACGGCAAAGCCGTCCACCCTACGAATTTCAACCGACGCGTTTCGCGGCGATCGCATTGCCCGCCCGGCTCGCCCCCTTGCGGCCCAGTTGCTGCGAAATGAACTGTCCCGCATCCACCACCTGGTCGAGGTCGATCCCGGTCTCGATTCCGAGGCCGTTCATCAGGTAGAGCACGTCCTCGGTGGCCACGTTGCCGGTCGCGCCCTTGGCATACGGGCAGCCGCCCAGGCCCGACACCGACGAGTGGAAGATCGCCACGCCGACTTCCATCGCCGCGTAGATGTTGGCCAGCGCCTGCCCATAGGTGTCGTGGAAGTGCCCGGACAGGCGCTCCAGGGGGAATTCCTGCGCCGCGCGCAGCATCACGGCCTGGGTCTTGCGCGGGGTCGCCACGCCGATGGTGTCGGCGATGTCGATTTCATCGGCGCCGAGGTCGCGCATGCGGCGCACCACGTCGGCCACGCTGTCCAGCGGCACCTCGCCCTGGTAGGGACAGCCGAAGGCCGTGCTGATCGAGGCGCGCAGGCGCAGCCCGTTGGCTTTGGCGGCCTTGGCGACCGGCTCGAAGCGGGCGATCGACTCGGCGATCGAGCAGTTGATGTTCTTCTGCGAGAAGGCTTCCGAGGCCGAGCCGAAGATCACCACTTCGTCGGCCCTGGCGGCCAGCGCCGCCTCGAAGCCCTGCATGTTCGGCGTCAGGGCCGAGTAGATCGTGCCCGGCAGGCGCTCGATGCCGGCCATGACTTCGCTGCTGGTGGCCATCTGCGGCACCCACTTGGGCGAGACGAAGGATGCCGCCTCGACGTTGGGAAAGCCCGCGCGCGCCAGGCGGTTCACCAGCGCGATTTTCACCTCGGCCGACAGCGCTTCCTTCTCGTTCTGCAGGCCGTCGCGCGGCCCCACTTCGACAATCCTGACCTTCTTCGGTAACGTGGGCTGCTGGTTCATTCTTTCAGTATCCTAGATCGCGGTCGACGACGTCGTCGACGGGTTGGCCGCTCTCCAGCTTCGCGATCTTCTCTAGGATCTGGAGCACGGCGTCGTGGCGCACGGTGAGCGCCGAGATATGCGGGGTGATGCTGATGCGCGGCTCGTTCCAGAACGGGTGCGGCGCCGGCAGCGGTTCGTGGCGGAACACGTCGAGCGTGGCGCCGGCGATCTGGCCGGAACGGATCAGGGTCATCAGGTCGGGCTCGGCCAGGATGGCGCCGCGCGAGACGTTGATGAGATAGGCGCCCGGCTGCAGCTTGCCCAGGTTATGGCGGTCGAGCAGGTTGGCCGTCTCGGGCGTGAGCGGCAGCATGCACACCAGCACGCGGGTGCCGCGCAGGAAAGGCTCCAGCCCTTGCTCGCCATGGAAACATTCGACGCCCGGGATGTCCTTGGGCGTGCGGCTCCAGCCGCGCACCGGAAAGCCGAACAGGCGCATCGCCTCGACCACCGGCAGGCCGAGCTTGCCGAGACCCATGATGCCGACCGCGAATTCTTCCTTGGGCGTGAGCGGCAGCGGGTCCCAGACGCCGTGCCTGGCCTGCTGTTCGTAGTCGTCGAAGTGGCGGTAGTAGCGCAGCACCGCATGGGCCACGTATTCCGCCATCTGCACGCCCATGCCGGCGTCGCCCAGGCGCACGATCGGCACCGGCGGCAAGGCCTCGCCCAGCTTGAGCAGGGCGTCGACGCCGGCGCCCATCAGGAAGATCGCGCGCACGTGCGCGAGCTGGTCCAGCAGGGCCGGCGTCGGGGTCCACACCACCGCGTAGTCGCAAGGCGGGAGCGCTTCGCCCTCTTTCCATGCGACCGTCTGCGCCTGCGGCATGAGGGCGGCGAATTCGCGCGCCCATGGCTCGATCACGCCGTCTCCACGGTACAGGAGTATGCGCATGGTCTCCCCTCTTTATTCTTGTGTTGGTGTTACGCCGCTGCCTTGAACGCCAGCAGCGGCGCGCCATCCGCCACCTGGTCGCCGACCTGGTACAGCACTTCTTCCACCAGGCCGTCGCTCGGCGCGGAAATCGTGTGTTCCATCTTCATTGCTTCCATGATGACCAGCGGCTCGCCCTTCTTCACTTCCTGGCCGGACGAGGCCAGCACCGCCACCACTTTACCCGGCATCGGCGCGGTCAGGCGCCCGCCCGCAGCCTCGAGCTCGCCGGCATGCGCCATCGGGTCATTGTACGACAGGCTGTAATGACGGCCGCCGGTGAACACGTGGAACAGGTCTCCGTCGCGGCGCACGCTGCCGTGCAGCGAGGTCTCGCCCAGGCGGATGCTCAGCTCCGCGCCTTCGTGGCGAACCAGCGCCAGGGGCTGGCGCTCGCCGCCGGCATCGATTTCCCAGCCATGGGCGCCATAGGTCAGGCCGACCTGGTAGCCCTTGTCGCCGCTGAATTCGTCGGCAAACGAGAGCACGCGGCGGTAGGCGCTGTTCATGCGCCAGCCTTGCGCCTGGGCCCACGGGTCGGCCGGGTTGCCGCCTTTTTCCAATCCTCCACGCACCGTTTCGCCCCTGCTGAGCGCGAGCGCGGCCAGGGCCAGGGCGCCCAGCGGGGCGCTAGCGGGCGCCGGGAACAGGGATGCTCCGTGGCGGTCGATCAGGCCGGTGTCCAGGTCGGCCGTCGAGAAGGCTTCGCCCTCGACCAGGCGTTTCAGGAAGGCGATGTTGGTGGCCAGGCCGACGATCTGGAATTCGCTGAGCGCCTGCGACAGGCGCGCCAGGGCTTGCGTGCGGTCGGCGCCCCAGACGATCAGCTTGGCGATCATCGGGTCGTAGAAGGGAGAAATCGCGTCGCCTTCGCGCACGCCCGAGTCGACGCGCACCGCGGCCGGGTTGGTGCCGTCTGCGCCGAGCTGGAATTCGACCGCCGCCGGCGTGTCCATGTGCCGCAGCGTGCCGATCGACGGCAGGAAGCCCTTTTCCGGGTTCTCGGCGTAGATGCGCGCCTCGATCGCATGGCCGTGGATCGCCAGTTCGTGCTGCTTCTTCGGCAGCGGCTGGCCGTTTGCCACGCGCAGCTGCCACTCGACCAGGTCGGTGCCGGTGATCATCTCGGTGACCGGGTGCTCCACCTGCAGGCGGGTGTTCATCTCCATGAAGTAGAAGGAGCCGTCCTGGTTGGCGATGAATTCCACCGTGCCGGCGCCCACGTAGCCGACCGCGCGCGCGGCGTTCACGGCCGCTTCGCCCATGGCGGCGCGGCGGTCGTGGGTCATGCCCGGGGCCGGCGCTTCTTCCAGTACCTTCTGGTGGCGGCGCTGCACCGAGCAGTCGCGCTCGTGCAGGTAGACGCAATTGCCATGGGTGTCGGCGAATACCTGGATCTCGATGTGGCGCGGGCGGATCAGGTATTTCTCGACCAGCACCTTGTCGTCGCCGAAGGAGCTGATCGCTTCGCGCTTGCACGAGGCCAGCGCGGCTTCGAAGTCTTCCGAACGCTCGACCACGCGCATGCCCTTGCCGCCGCCGCCGGCGCTGGCCTTGAGCAGCACCGGATAGCCGATGCGGTCGGCCTGCTCGCGCAGGAATACCGGGTCCTGGTTGTCGCCGTGGTAGCCCGGCACCAGCGGTACGTTGGCGCCTTCCATCAGCTGCTTGGCGGCCGACTTCGAGCCCATTGCGCGCATCGAGGAACCCGGCGGGCCGATGAAGACCAGGCCGGCGGCGTGCACGGCCTCCGCGAACTCCGCGTTCTCCGACAGGAAGCCGTAGCCCGGATGGATCGCCTGCGCGCCGGTGGCTTTCGCTACCTCGATGATCTTCTGGCCGCGCAGGTAGCTGTCCTTGGCGGCTGCTGCGCCGATCAGGACCGCCTCATCGCAGACCGCCACGTGCTTCGAGCCCGCGTCGGCTTCCGAATACACGGCGACGGTGCGGATACCCATGCGGCGCGCGGTGGCGGCGACACGGCAGGCGATTTCGCCACGGTTGGCGATGAGGATTTTGGTGAACATGCGTTTGTCTTTCGCTTCTGGTTGTTCGAATTGGTGGATTGCGGCCGTGTCTCCCCGGCCGCATTGCAGCTTGATACGATCAGCAGCCGCAGGCCGCCTTCGGCGCCGACTCCAGCGTCGCGGCGCGCGTCTTCAGGCCCAGCTTCTCGAGCAGCACGCGGTCGTCGTCCGCTTCCGGATTGCCGGTGGTGAGCAGCTTGTCGCCGTAGAAGATCGAGTTGGCGCCGGCCATGAAGCACATCGCCTGCACGGCTTCGCCCAGCTCGCGGCGGCCGGCCGACAGGCGCACGCGCGCCTGCGGCATGGTGATGCGCGCCACCGCGATGGTGCGCACGAATTCGATCGGGTCGAGCTTCTCGACGCCGTGCAGCGGCGTGCCCTCGACCTGCACCAGGTGATTCACCGGCACCGATTCCGGATACGGGTTCAGGTTCGCCAGCTGGGCGATCAGGCCGGCGCGCTGCTCGCGCGTTTCGCCCATGCCCACGATGCCGCCGCAGCAGACCTTCAGGCCGGCGCTGCGCACGCGGCCCAGCGTGTCCAGGCGGTCCTGGTACTCGCGCGTGGAAATCACGTTGTTATAAAAATCCGGCGCGGTGTCGATGTTGTGGTTGTAGTAGTCCAGGCCCGCTTTTTTCAGCTGTTCGGCTTGTCCCTCTTCCAGCATGCCGAGGGTGGCGCAGGTTTCCATGCCGAGCGCCTTCACTTCGCGCACCATGGTTTCGACCTTCTCCATGTCGCGCTCCTTCGGGCTGCGCCATGCCGCGCCCATGCAGAAACGCGTCGCGCCATTGGCCTTGGCTTCGCGCGCGGCGTCCAGCACGGTGTCGAGGTCGAGGATCTTCTTGGCTTCGACGCCGGTGTCGTAGCGCGCCGCCTGCGGGCAGTAGCCGCAGTCTTCCTCGCAGCCGCCGGTCTTGATCGACAGCAGGGTGGCCAGCTCGACGTCGCCGTCCGGGAAGTTGGCGCGGTGCGCCTGTTGCGCGCGGAACATCAGCTCATTGAAGGGCAGCTCGAACAGGGCCAGCACATCGGCCAGCGGCCAGGTGACGTTTTCCGGCTGCTTGATGGCGACGGGACGATGCAGAGCGACGGTATTCGTTTGGGACATCTCGGTTTTCCTTAGGTCTGGACGCGCGCGGAATGCCAGCCCGGCAGTCCCGCGAGGTCGATGTATTCTGCGGCGGCTTGCGCCGTCGGGTTCTCCAGGCGGGGCACGTGGCCCAGCAGCGGCGCCGGAATGCGTTGTTCCAGCGCGTCGATGTTCTCGCGTTCGAAGCGCATCTCCGGATCGACCGTGTTGGCGACCCAGCCGGCCAGCACCAGGCCTCGGGATACGATGGCCTCCACGGTCAGCAGCGCGTGGCTGATGCAGCCCAGGCGCAGGCCCACCACCAGGATCACCGGCAGGTTGAGCTGCGCGGCCAGGTCGGCGCTGTCGAACTCGTCGTTGAAGGGCACGCGAAAGCCCCCCACGCCTTCGACCACGACGGCGTCCGAGGCCGCGTGGATCTCGGTATAGGCGGCCAGGATCGGCACCGCTTCGATGCGCACGCCCTCCAAGGCGGCGGCGATGTGCGGCGCCGCCGGCTCCTTCAGCATGAAGGGTGTGGTGATGCTGGACGGCAGGTGCACGTTGCCGGCAGCGCGCAGCATGTCGGCGTCCTCGTTGTGCAGCTCGCCGTCACGCATGTCGGCGCCGGCCGCGACCGGCTTCATGCCGCAGGCACGGCGGCCGCCTTCCACCAGTTTATGGAGGATGGCGCTCGACACCAGGGTCTTGCCGATTTCGGTATCGGTGCCGGTGACGAAGCAGCAGAAACGCGAAGGCACGCCGTCCACGGGCAGCGCTTCCGGCTGCGGCTCGGCGGGCGCTTCCGCCGCGACCGTGGCGCCGGCGCTTCCCGGCACCGTGAGCACGGGCGTCAAGGCGACCGGCTGGTCTGGTTCGTTCAGGTTCTTCATGCGGTGGCCCTTTCCAGTTCGTTCAGTGCGCGTGCCAGCAGCGCCACTTCGTCGTGGGTGTGCGCGGCCGACAAGGTGACGCGCAGGCGCGCGGTGCCCGGCGCCACGGTCGGCGGACGGATCGCCGGCACCCACAGGCCCTGCTCGTGCAGGCCGGCCGCCACGCGCAGCGCATCCTCGTTGCTGCCGATGATGAGCGGCTGGATCGCGGTGCTTGAGGCCAGCAGTTGCCAGCGCCGCGGGCGCAGCGCATCCTGCAGGTGCGCGACGAGCGCGGCCAGGTGGGCGCGGCGTGCGCCCCCTTCGTCGCCACCGATGATATCAAGGCTGGCCTGCAGCGCATGCGCCAGCGCCGGCGGCGCGGCCGTGGTGTAGATGTAGGGGCGGGCACGCTGCACCAGCAGTTCGATCACGCTGGCATGCGCGGCGATGAAGGCGCCGCCCACGCCGGCCGCCTTGCCGAGCGTGCCGATGTAGACCAGGTTCGGCGACTGCAGTTTGAGATGCTCGAGGGCGCCGCGGCCCGTTTCTCCCAGCACGCCGAAGCCGTGGGCGTCGTCCACCACCAGCCAGGCGCCATGGCGTTCGCACAGGGCCAGCAACTGCGGCAGCGGCGCCAGGTTGCCGTCCATGCTGAACACGCTGTCGGTGACGACGATTTTCGTGCCGGCGGTGCTGGCGCCCAGTTGCTGGGCCAGTGCCTCCACGTCGCCGTGCGGATAGACGCTGACGCCGGCCCTGGCCAGGCGGGCGCCGTCGATCAGCGAGGCGTGGTTCAGCGCCTCCGAGAAGATCTGCGCATCGGCGTCCGCTCCCAGCGCCGTGAGCACCGCGAGGTTGGCCATGTAGCCGGTGCAGAGATACAGCGCGCGCGCCTGCGGGATGAAGGGCGCCATCCATGCGCCGAAGCGTTCTTCCAGCAGCGCATGCGCGCGGCTGTGGCCGCTGACCAGGTGGGACGCGCCGCTGCCGGCGCCATAGCGCGCGGCGCCTTCCTGCAGCGCCGCGATCACGGCCGGGTGCGAGGCCAGGCCCAGGTAGTCGTTGCTGCAGAAGGCCAGCAGCGCGCGGCCGTCGACCACCTGGCGCGGCGCACAGGGGCTGTCGGCCACGCGCAAGCGGCGGATCAGGCTTTGCGCGGCCAGTGCGTCCAGTTTGCGGTCGATTCCTGCGATCAGGTCCATCATGTTCACCCTGCGATCACCGATTCGAACACCTTCTGCGTGCGCGCGGCCAGGCCGGCCACGTCCTCGTCGCCCAGCACATAGGGCGGCATCAGGTAGACCGTGCGGCCGATCGGGCGCAGCAGCAGTTCGTTTTCCACCGCCGTGGTGAAGAAGCGGCGCGCGAAGCTCGAGGCGCGCCCAGGATCCGGCTCCACCGCGTCGAAGGCGAAGATCATGCCGCGCTGGCGGAAGTGGCGCACGCGCTCGTGCTCGGCCAGCGGCGCCAGGGCGATGGTCAGCTTGGTGGCCAGCTCGCGGTTGCGGTTCAACACGTCGTCTTCCTCGAAGATGTCGAGCGTGGCCAGCGCCGCGCGGCAGGCCAGCGGGTTGCCGGTATAGGAATGCGAGTGCAGGAAGCCGCGCGTGATGTCTTCGCTGTAGAAGGCCTGGTAGATGGCATCGCTGGTGAGCACCAGCGAGAGCGGCAGGTAGCCGCCGCTGATGCCCTTCGACAGGCACAGGAAGTCCGGCCAGATGGCCGCCTGCTCGCAGGCGAAGAAGGTGCCGGTGCGCCCGCAGCCGACCGCGATCTCGTCGGCGATCAGGTGCACGTGGTGCTGGTCGCACAGTTCGCGCAGCAGTTCCAGGTAGAGCGGGTCGTACATGGCCATGCCGGTTGCGCACTGCACCAGCGGCTCGACGATGATGGCGGCGATCTTGTCGCCGCGCTCCTCGAACAGGGTCCGTACGTCAGCGATGGCGCGTCTGGCGACGTCCTGCGCGGATTCACCCTCCTGGGCGTTGCGCGCATCCGGCGCCGGCACCACGTGCGAGGCACGCAGCAGCGGGCCATAGGCATCCTTGAACAGCGGCACGTCGGTGACGGAGAGCGCGCCGATGGTCTCGCCGTGGTAGCTGCCCTGCAGGCAGACGAATTCCTGCTTGGCGGAGTAGCCGGCATTGCGCCAGGCGTGAAAACTCATCTTCATCGCGATCTCGACCGCCGATGCGCCGTCGGAGGCATAGAAGGCATGGCCGAGGTTGTGGGCGGTGAGGGCGGCCAGCTTTTCCGACAGCTCGATCACCGGCTCGTGGGTGAAGCCGGCCAGCATCGCGTGTTCCAGCTTGTCCAGCTGGTCCTTCAGCGCCGCATTGATGCGCAGGTTGGCGTGGCCGAACAGGTTGACCCACCAGGAGCTGATGCCGTCCAGGTAGCGCCGGCCTTCGTGGTCATACAGCCACGGCCCCTTGCCATGGCTGACCGCGATCAGCGGCACCTCTTCGTGGTGCTGCATCTGGGTGCAGGGGTGCCACACGCTGCGCAGGCTGCGTGCGATCCAGTCGGAAGAGGTTTGCTGCTTCACAATCGATCCAATACGTAATACTTAAACTCAATTCAGCCAGGTCGGCTTGCGCTTCTCGAGGAAGGAGGCCACGCCTTCGCGGCCTTCGAGCGACGCGCGGATTTCCGCGATGCGGTTGGCCGTGTCCGCCAGCAGCGCGTCGTCGACCGGCTGGCCCACGACCTCGCGCACCAGCCGTTTCGCTTCACGCACGGCATTCGGGCTGTTACTCACCAGGGACTTCACGATGCCGGCCACGGTGGCGTCCAGCGCGTCAAGCGCCACGACTTCGTGGGCGAAGCCGATGCGGCGCGCTTCATTCGCATCGAAACGCTCGGCGGTGAGGAAGTAGCGGCGCGAAGCCTGCTCGCCCATGGCCTTGACGACGTAAGGCGAAATGGTCGCCGGGATCAGGCCCAGCTTCACTTCGGACAGGCAGAAGTGCGCCACGTCGCTGGCGACCACGATGTCGCAGGCCGCCACCAGGCCCATGCCGCCGGCGTAGCAGTCGCCCTGCACCTTGGCCACCGTCGGCTTCGGGCACAGGTAGATGGTGCGCAGCATGTCGGCCAGGCGCGCGGCGTCCTGCTGGTTCTCGCCGTGCGAGTAGCCGGCCATCTTCTTCATCCAGTTCAGGTCGGCGCCGGCGCAGAAGGCCGGGCCGTTCGCCCCCAGGACGATGGCGCGCACCTGCTCGTTGCGTCCGAGTTCGTCGAAGGCCAGCGCCAGCTCGGCAATGGCGTGCTCGTTGAAGGCATTGCGCAGGTCGGGGCGGTTCAGGGTGACGGCAGCCACCTTGTCGTCGATCGCGACGGTGAGAGTCTGGTATTCCATTGTCAAGTGTCCTTTACATCCGCGCTTTACATCCGGAATACGCCGAACTTCGTCTCCTCGATCGGCGCGTTGAGCGCGGCCGACAGGCCCAGGCCCAGCACGGTGCGGGTATCGGCCGGGTCGATCACGCCGTCGTCCCACAGGCGCGCCGAGGCGTAATAGGGGTGGCCCTGGTGCTCGTACTGCTCCTTGATCGGCTGCTTGAAGGCGGCTTCTTCTTCTTGCGACCATTGGCCGCCCTTGCCTTCGATGCCGTCGCGTTTCACCGTGGCCAGCACGGATGCCGCCTGGTCGCCGCCCATCACCGAGATGCGCGCGTTCGGCCACATCCACAGGAAGCGCGGCGAGAAGGCGCGGCCGCACATGCCGTAGTTGCCGGCGCCGAAGGAGCCACCGATGATCACGGTGAACTTCGGCACCGAGGCGGTGGCCACCGCGGTGACCATCTTGGCGCCGTTGCGGGCGATGCCCTCGTTCTCGTACTTGCGGCCGACCATGAAACCGGTGATGTTCTGCAGGAACACCAGCGGGATCTTGCGCTGGCAGCACAGCTCGATGAAGTGGGCGCCCTTGAGCGCCGACTCCGAGAACAGGATGCCGTTGTTGGCGATGATGCCGACCTTCATGCCGTAGATGTGGGCGAAGCCGCACACCAGCGTGGTGCCGTAGCGCGCCTTGAACTCGTCGAATTCACTGCCGTCGACCACGCGCGCGATGACCTCGCGCACGTCGAAGGGCTTGCGGGTGTCGACCGGAATCACGCCGTACAGCTCTTCCGGCGCGTACTTGGGCTCGACGCTTTCACGGAGCGCGCCCTGGACCGGCTTGACGCGGTTCAGGTTCGACACGATGGTGCGGGCCAGCGACAGTGCATGCAGGTCGTTCTGGGCCAGGTGGTCGGCCACGCCAGACAAGCGGGTGTGGACGTCGCCACCGCCCAGGTCTTCGGCGGTGACGACCTCGCCGGTGGCCGCTTTCACCAGGGGCGGGCCGCCCAGGAAGATGGTGCCCTGTTCCTTGACGATGATCGATTCGTCGCTCATGGCCGGCACGTAGGCGCCGCCGGCCGTGCAGGAACCCATCACCACCGCGATCTGCGGGATGCCTTTTGCCGACAGGTTGGCCTGGTTATAGAAAATGCGGCCGAAGTGGTCGCGGTCCGGGAACACGTCGTCCTGGTTCGGCAGGTTGGCGCCGCCCGAGTCGACCAGGTAGATGCAGGGCAGGTGGTTCTGCTCGGCGATTTCCTGGGCGCGCAGGTGCTTTTTCACCGTCATCGGGTAATAGGTGCCGCCCTTGACGGTGGCGTCGTTGCAGACGATCACGACTTCCTGGCCGGCAACGCGGCCGATGCCGGTGATGATGCCGGCGCTCGGTGCGGCGCCGTCGTACATCTCGTAGGCCGCCAGTTGGGAGAACTCGAGGAAGGGCGTGCCCGGGTCCAGCAGCATTTGCACGCGGTCACGCGGCAGCAGTTTGCCGCGGGCGACGTGCTTGGCCGATGCGGCCTCGCCGCCGCCCTGCGCCATTTGCGCGACTTTTGCGCGCAAATCGTCGACGATGGCTTGCATGGCCGCGGCGTTGGCCTTGAAATCCTCGCCGCGCGGGTTCAGTTTGCTCTCGATCTGGGGCATTGCCGTCCTCTGTTGTCTCGCTGTTTTGCTTATTTAGGGAAACTGCCGTCCAGATAGAACCAGCGCGGCGTCCCGGTGTCCGGGTCGGGCTCGCGCAGGAAACGGCTCACTTCGTGCAGCCGGTGCGCACGTCCGCCCACCTTGAAGCGGGCGACGAATTCGACCGTGTCACTGTCTGGATCGTCCGGTGAATTTACTTTACGTTGACGTAAACGTAAAGCAGATTTTACCTCAAGCCCGAGCCAGCGGATTGGTTCCTCGTCATCGATGATCGGTTCAGTCGGGCGGGTGGTCGGATGCCACGTAGCAAGCAGATAAGGCTCGTTTTTCTGCGTATACGCCGTGTAGCGCGAGCGCATCAGGGCCTCGGCCGTGGGCGGCAGGGCTTCGCCGGCAATGAACGGGCCGCAGCAGGCGCTAAGGGACGGCCCGCCGCAGGGGCAGGCGCCAGGAGTGGTCGTTTTGGACATGGCCGCCATTATCCGCCATTTTACTAAGCAAGGCGGACCGGCTGTCTCCACATATCAGGAGCTACATATTCACTAGATGAGCACGTTAGTCACCTCCTGTACAAAAAGTCCCTTTGCCCTACCTGAAGGTGAATGCGTTAGTTCTATCGCTTTTTGTAGATTGCTGTAACTACCTGTAGTCAAGTAAGGTCTTTGTCGTAGGATAATGATTCAACACAACACGACATAAGGGACCGCGAAATGGATACTATTGTTGCAGACATGGACATGAATGTTTCTTACGAGGTATCGCCTTTGACTAATTATGTTGGCGAGTATCGTGACCGTCGCAGAGTAATCTTGGACGCAATCGAAAGAATGCCGTCAAGCACCCCTATAAGTGAAAGATTAGCAACATATGATCTCGAAATGAAGAAGCTTCGAGAATCTTTTGTAGCTGCTCGTCGTGCAGAATATGAATCAAAGTCTTACGAAGGTTCAGTTTCGCATTCTTGCACAAGTGGTAGTAGCGGAGGCAAGAAGGATTGCGGTTGGAAATGGGTCGATAGCCCATCTTCTGATCTTGAAACAGTTCCTTCCTCTCTAAGGGTTGTCGGGACGAATAAAGGGACAACCGTTGAGACTTCACGTGCTGGGCTAAAGATGACCGTAGCTGGAAGTGGGCGGAATGCAGGGACGCTTTATATTACTTTTAAGTACAAACAAGGCGTTATTGAACGACGCCTCAATGATGAAGTTGCTCAGCTGTTCGACTTAATTGGCCGAGCGGGATAAGACCTGGATTGTGTAAGGTTACCAAACCGTAGCCTTACCAAAAACTTTTTAGAGATTGCAAGCGTTCTCAAACGATCTAAAATTTATGCTGTCTAAAAGCCGTGACTGCTGCGCTAATCAGTACTCACCGGTCTGAGATAAATTCTCGCAATATGCGGCCCACGTCATATCGCCGCTCATCCATTACCTTAATAAAGGTTACGTATGGCTACTGGAAAAGCCATCTAGTACCTTGCGATATTGTGTTCCTTATCGCCGATTCAATTTCGCAGCGTTAGCCCGTCCAGCGCGAACGGCGGCGCTTCGCCCTTCATCGCGCCGGCCAGCAGGCTGGCGCTGCCGCAGGCGAAGGTGAAGCCGAGCGGCCCGTGGCCCACGTTCAGCCACAGGTTGTCATAGGGCGTGGCGCCGATGATCGGGGCGCTGCTCGGGGTGGCGGGGCGCAGGCCGGCCCAGACCGAGGTCTGCGAATAGTCGGCCGCGCGCGGCATGGTTTCCTTCACCTGGCGGATCAATCCGTCGACGCGCTTCGGAGTGTGGCTCAGGTCTTCGCCCACCATGTCGACCATGGCCGCCACGCGCAGCTTGCTGCCGATGCGGGCGTACAGCACCTTGCGCTCGAAGTCGGTGACGCTGATTTCCGGCGCCACGTCGTCCGCGCGGATCGGCGCGGTCAGGCTGTAGCCCTTGAGCGGGTACAGCGGCAGCGAGATCCCGACCGTGTCGGACAGCATGCGGCTCTGGATGCCGGCCGCCAGCACGTAGCTGTCGGCCTGGATCATGCCCTGGTCCGTTTCGACGCCGGTGATGCGGCCCTTGTGGGCTGTCAGGCGGCGCGCTTCGGCATGGACGAATCCCTCGAAACGCGGATGCTCGCGCAGGCGCGCGGCCAGCGCCAGGCAGAAGGCATGGCAGTCGGCCACCGCTTCGCCGCCGTTATAGATGCCGCCGGCCAGCAGCGGCTCGGCCGCCGCCAGGGCGGGCTCGCGCGCGGCGCACTCGCTGGCGGACCAGATCTCGCCGGCGCCTGGTTTACCGGCCGCCTTCTCGAATACCTCGCGCGAGCGGTAGACCACCAGCTTGCCGGCGTCGCGCCAGTCGAATTCTTCGAGCGGGACGGTGACCTCGAGCTGCTTCATGCCCTGGCGCGACAGCTCGCCCAGTTCGAGCAGCTTGGCCGTGGTCTTGCGGTTGACGTCGGCGCGGCAGTGCGCGAGGAAGCTGGCCAGCCAGCGGTACTGGCGCAGGTCGGCCTCAGGCCGGAAGTGCAGCGGCCCGGCGTCCTGGAACATCCATTGCAGGGCCTTCAGCGGCACGCCTTCGTCGGCCAGCGGCGACACGTAGCGGTAGCTGAGCTGCCCGCCATTGCCGTAGCTGGAGCCGCTGCCGACGCCAGGGGCACGTTCGAGGAGGCTGACGCGGTAGCCGGCTTCGGCCAGCCACCAGGCCGAGGTCAGGCCGACCACGCCGCCGCCGATGACGAGGACTTGCTCATTTGCTTGCGCTCTTGCTTGCACTACTTGCTGCTGCATCCTGCACTCTTCTTCTTTTTGAACTGGGGTGACGAGCTTAGGCGCTCGGCCGGATGGCGGCCAATGAAACTCGCGCCAAGCGCCATAACCGGCATATATGTACGCATTGGCCTCATGTTGCTGCCTGTTGCGCGAGGTTTGTGACCATGGCATGACGGTGCAGCGCACTCAGGATGCGTTCCTCGAAGCGCGCGCGCGCCGAATAGCGGCCTTTCTGCAGTTCCGGATCGGCCGAGCAGCCGCCGGCCAGCATGATCAGGCCGTTGCCGCGCGCCAGGTCCGCCGCGAACACCGAAATCAGGCCATATGCGTCGCCCGAGTGGCCCACCGCGTCGAAGCCGCCGCCTTCGACCAGTCCGGTGCCGGATCGGTCCGGGAAATGGGCGTTGCCCAGGCCCCAGGCAGGGAAGAAACCGTTCAGCGAATCGCCGTTGCCGCCTTTGTCGTCGATGGTCCAGTGGCGCGCGAACATGCGCTCGAGCGTGGCGCGCTGGAACAGCCGCGTGTTGCCATGCACGCCGCCGTTCATCAGCATCCGCATGACCACGCCCATGTCGCGCGCGGAGATGCGCAGGCCGCCGGTCGGGCTGAAGGGTGTGGCGTTGGCGCCGGGGACGTATCCGGCGATGCCGGCGGGAGGCATCGGCGGCTTGGTCGAATAATCGTCGACTTGCGGGATCCAGGGGCCGTCCGCATTCCAGATCTCGGTGTCGACCGTGCGCTTGCGGTACAGCGTCGCCAGGTTCTCGAGCGCCGGCGGCGGCAGCGCCGACGGGCTGTAGCCCCCCTCGATGCCGAGCGGCTGCAGCAGCAGGCGCTGCATCAAGAGGTCGAAGCGCTCGCCCGTCACACGTTCCATCGCGGTGCCGATCACGCCCCAGCCGAGGTTACAGTAGGTGAAGTACTCGCCCGGGCCGGCACGGGTGGCCCACATCTTGCCTCCGCCGTACAGGGGCGCTCCCGGCACCAGCACGTCTTTCAGGGAGGTCGAGAGCGGCCACGAATAGCCGCTTTCGTCGCGCAACGAAGAGGTGTGGGTGAGCAGGGTGCGCAGCGTGACGACGCGTTGCGGGAAATGCGGGTTGCGCAGGCTGAAGCCCAGGTAGCCGGACACGTCGGCATCGAGGTCGATGCGGCCCGCTTCGCTAAGTCGCATCAGGCCCAGCGTGGTCATCATCTTGGAGATCGACGCGATCCGGTACAGGGTCGCGGGCGTGGCCGGCTTGTCGGGCAGGGCGCCGTTGCCGATGAAACGGCGTCCGAATGCCTGTTCATACACCGGCTGGCCGGCGCGGACGGCGACCACCGACAGGCTGGCCAGCTGCATCGCCGGATCGGCGACGATGGCCGCCAGCTCGGCGTCGAGCGTCCGGCGCGCCGCGGCTGTGAGGAGCGGGACGGCAGCGGAAGAGGGCGGCGCCGCGAACAGCGGCTCGACCGCGCCCAGCAGGGCCATGCCAAGCAAGCTACGCCTGCGCTCGTTCATCCCGGTCTCCTTTGTCCTTGCGACTTGTTATTTGTAAAATATGTGAACCTTTGGTTGAGCATACGGAGTGACAGGAAGGATTGCCAAATGAATAGCCGTCACCGTGGCATAACCGTTTTATATTGGTTTCAAGTGGTATGCCCATAAACAAGGAGCATGCATAGACAATGCTTTTTCATGGCCTGCAATGTGTCGGCAATGAATGTTGCCATTACACTTTGTTTAACTCCCTGAGCATGCTGCCGATGACGACAAGCACCCCCGCCTTCCAGGTCGACCTGACCGACAATTCTCCGCTCTACATGCAACTGGCGCGCAGGCTCGCACAAGACGTGCGCGAGGGCCGCTACCAGGCCGACCAGGCCCTGCCTTCCGAACGCACGCTGTCCGAACAGCTCGACGTCTCGCGCGTCACCGCGCGCAAGGCGATCGACCAACTGGTCGACCAGGGCCTGGTGGTGCGCCGGCGCGGCTCCGGTAATTACATCGCGCCGCGCATCGAGCAGCCGCTGTCGGACCTGTCGAGCTTTTCCGAGCAGCTCCAGCAGCGCGGCTATACGCCCAGCAGCCACTGGCTGCGCCGCGAGCTCGTGCTGGCCAGCGCCGACGAGCAGCTGTCGCTCGGCCTGTCCCCGAATACGCGGGTGGCGCGCCTGGAGCGCCTGCGCCTGGCCGACGAGGTGGTGATGGCGTATGAAGTCAGCGTGATCCCGGCCACCGTGCTGCAGCGCCCCGAGAACGTCGGCGGCTCGCTGTATGCCCACCTGGCCAAGACCGGGCACATGCCGGTGCGCGCGCTGCAGCACCTGCGCGCGATGAACGCGCCGGCCGAACTGGCGGCGCGCCTGAACGTGCCGGAAGGCCGCGCGGTCCTGTTCATCACCCGCGTCGGCTACCTCGAATCGGGCGAACCGGTGGAACTGACCCATTCCTACTGCCTGAGCGATCATTACGACTTCGTCGCCGAACTGCGCCGCCCGAGCGCCTGACAAGCCCTCGAGGCGGCCTTTCACCGTCTTGCCCTGTTGGCTTGTCTGACGCGTGTGCAGCATAACTTTTCGGCATGATGGAAGGCGCAGCATTCATAAGCCACCTGGCGTAATTGGTATTACACTGGTTTCATCGACTACTTTGCACCAAGAAGGCACGGCATGCTGAAAACCGAAACCCCGGCCCAGGACCACGCTTCCCTCGACCAGTACCCGACCGTGGAACTGGTCAACGTGCTGGTCGACGACCAGCTCAACGCGGTCAATGCCGTGCGCGCCGCCGCGCCGCGCATCGCCGCCGCCGTCACCGCCGCGCTGCCGCGCGTGGAAGCGGGCGGACGCCTGATCTACGTCGGCGCCGGTACCTCGGGCCGCCTGGGCGTGCTCGACAGCGTGGAACTGTACCCGACCTTCTCCTGGCCGCACGATCGCGCGGTGGCGCTGCTGGCCGGCGGCCTGGAAGCGATGTTCGTCGCGGTCGAAGGCGCCGAGGACGACTTCGAGCAGGGTGCGGCCGACCTCAAGAAGCTCACTGTTAGCGCCAACGACGTGGTGCTCCTGATCGCCGCCTCCGGCTTCACCCCCTACGTGCTGGGCGCATTGCAAGCCGCGCGCGAGGCGGGCGCGCTGACGATCGGCTTCGCCAACAACCCCGAGGCGCCGGTGGCCAAGGATGCCGAAATCGGCATCACCCTGGACACCGGCCCGGAAATCATCTCCGGCTCCACCCGCCTGAAGGCCGGCACTTCGCAGAAGATCGCGCTGAACACCTTCTCCAGCGCCCTGATGGTTCGTTTACACAAGGTGTATGGCAACCTGATGGTAGACTTGAAGGCTACCAACGCCAAGCTGGTGCGACGCGCCATCCGCCTGACCGTGTTCGCCACCGGCGCCGACGAAGCCGCCGCGCAGGCGGTGCTGGAGCAGTGCGGCTACCACGTCAAGACCGCGGTGGTGGCCTTGATCAAACAAACCAGTGTCGAGCAGGCGCAAGCCCTTCTGGAAGCGGCGCACGGCAGCGTGCGCGCAGCCATCGCCTAGTGCGCGCCTGAGTCCTGCCTGGCGCGCACCCGAGGCGCGCCGCACCTGCCGACCACGAAAGACCTATGCAGACTTCGCTCGACAAACCTTCGTCCACCGCCAGCCCGTCGCAGTCCAATCCGTGGTCCTGGATCCCGTCCCTGTACTTCTCGCAGGCCATCCCCTACGTGGTGGTGATGAGCCTGTCGGTCATCATGTACAAGGACATGGGCGTGTCGAACTCCGACATCGCGTTTTATACCAGCCTGCTGTACCTGCCCTGGGTGATCAAGCCCCTGTGGTCGCCGATCGTCGACATGTTCGGCACCAAGCGCCGCTGGACCGTGCTGCTGCAGCTGGGCGTGGCCGCCTCGTTGGTGGCGGTGGGCCTGTCGCTGCACCTGCCGAACTTCTTCATCGCCAGCCTCGCCGTGATGTGGGTGATGGCCTTCAGTTCGGCCACCCATGACATCTCGGCCGACGGCTTCTACATGCTCGGCCTGCGCCAGCAGCAGCAGGCGGCCTTCGTGGGCGTGCGCTCCACCTTCTACCGCCTGGCGACGCTGTCGATTCAGGGGCCGCTGGTGGTGCTGGCCGGCTACCTGGCGCACCGGCTGGGCAGCGTCAACCAGGCCTGGGCTATCGTGTTCTTCGTGCTCGCCGCCTTCTTCTTCGTGGCCTTCCTGTGGCACGGCTTCATCCTGCCCAAGCCGGACAGCGACCGCAAGGTGCCGCGCACCAGCAACCCGCTGCGCGACTTCTTCACCACCTTCGCGCTGTTCTTCCGCAAGCGCGACATCTGGCTGATCCTCGGCTTCATCCTGACCTTCCGCCTGGGCGAGGCCCAGCTCCTGAAGCTGGTGGCGCCCTTCCTGAAAGACCCGCTGTCCGCGGGCGGCCTGGGCCTGACCACCGAGCAGTACGGCATCGCCTACGGCACCATCGGCATCGCCTTCCTCACCCTGGGCGGCCTGGCCGGCGGCTACCTGATCTCGCGCCTGGGCCTGAAGCGCTGCCTGTGGGTGATGGTGTTCGCGATCCACCTGCCGGACCTGGTGTTCGTCTACCTGTCGCAGACCCAGCCGACCAGCTTCGCCGTGGTCTGCGCCGCGCTGGCGATCGAGCAATTCGGCTACGGCTTCGGCTTCACCGCGATGATGCTGTACATGATCATGGTCTGCGAGGGCGAGCACAAGACCGCCCACTACGCGATCTGCACCGGCTTCATGGCGCTGGGGATGATGGTGCCGGGCATGTGGAGCGGCGACCTGCAGGAATACCTCGGCTACAAGAACTTCTTCATCTGGGCCTGCCTGTCGACGATCCCCGCTTTCGTCATGGCCGCTCTGGTGAAGATCGACCCGGAATTCGGCAAGAAGTAGGGTGGACGGCTTTGCCGTCCGCGCGTTCAACCGACGTATGAATGGAAGCTGGGTTTATTCATGCCATGTTTGAACGCGCGGGCGGGAGACCGTGATCTGGTCCACTGGACCAGATCACCCCTACGAAAGACACCAACGTACAACCATGAAAGAGACCCCGCAGCAATGCCCGACGCACCCGTGCGCCTGACCTCGCTCGACGCCTTCCGCGGCTTCACCATCGCCGCCATGGTCCTCGTGAACAATCCAGGCGACTGGGGCAACCTGCATGCGCAGCTGGCCCACGCCAAGTGGCACGGCTGGACCTTCACCGACTGCATTTTCCCCTTCTTCCTGTTCATCGGCGGCGTCGCCATGACGCTGTCGCTGGGGCGCCTGGCGGAAAACGGCGCCGACAAGCCACGCCTGCTGCTCAAGCTGGCGAAACGCTCCGCGCTGATCTTCCTGATCGGCTTCCTGCTCAACCTGATCCCGCGCTTCGACTTCGAGACCGTGCGCATTCCGGGTGTCCTGCAGCGCATCGCCCTGTGCACGCTGCTGGCCGCGCCGGTCGTGGTCTACCTCGGCTGGCGCGCGCAGCTGGCCGTGATCACCGGCCTGCTGGCGCTGTACACGGTGCTGATGCTGTGGGTGCCGGTGCCGGGCATCGGCGCCGGCGTGCTCGAGCCGGGCCAGGACTTCGGCGCCTGGGTCGACCGCATGGTCCTGGACGGCCATATGTGGGTGCAATCGAAGACCTGGGACCCGGAAGGCCTGGTCAGCACCATCCCGGCCCTGTGCAGCCAGCTGTTCGGCGTGCTCGCCGGCCGCGTGCTGGCGGCGAACCTGCCGCGCGTCGAGCAGACCGTATGGATGCTGTTCGCCGGCCTGGTGCTGCTGGGCCTGGGCTCGAGCCTGGATGCGGTGCTCATGCCGATCAATAAAAGCCTGTGGACGGTATCCTATTGCCTGTGGATGAGCGGCTGGTCGCTGCTGGCCTTCGGCATGTTCTATTGGCTGCTCGACGCCAATCCCTACGCAGCGGTGCGCGAACGCGCGGGCGTGTGGGCCAGGCCTTTCGTCATCTATGGCATGAACGCGCTGTTCATTTTCGCGTTCTCGGGTTTCGTGGCCAAGATGCTGGGGTTTATCAAGCTGGCGCAGCCGGACGGCAGCCAGCTCGCGCTCGGCCGCATGCTGTACGCGCCGATCAAGGCCTTGCCGCTGGGCGCCGCCAATACCTCGCTGTTATATGCCATCCTCTTCAACGCCTGCATGTTCGCGATCGCGTACGGCATGTGGCGCAAGCGGTGGTTCGTCAAAGTCTGAGAAAAGTACAAAGGAGCGGAATGAAGCCGGATCTGAAAAAACGTGCGTTTACCCTGGCCGGGATGGCCGGCATGACTGGTGCGCTGACCATGGGCGGTTTGCTCACCGCCTGCACCACGCAGCCGACCGTTCCCGGCGGCGGCGCGGGCACTGCCGACCAGCCGCCGCCGGCCCCGCGCGAGTTCCGCGCCGCCTGGGTGTCCACCGTGGCCAACATCGACTGGCCGAGCAAACCAGGCTTGCCGGCTGCCCAGCAGCAGGCCGAGGCGATCGCCATCCTGGACCGCGCGGTGGGCCTCAACCTGAACGCCATCGTGCTGCAGGTGCGCCCGTCGGCCGATGCGATCTATCCTTCGAAGATCGAACCCTGGACGGAGTACCTGACCGGCGCCCAGGGCAAGCCCCCGATGCCGTGGTACGACCCGCTCAAGTTCTGGATCGACCAGGCGCACGCGCGCGGCCTCGAGCTGCACGCCTGGTTCAACCCTTACCGCGCGCGCCACGACAACGCCCGTTCGCCGGCGGCGCCGAACCACATCACCAACACCATTCCGTCCGCGGTCAAGCGCTACGGGAAGTTCATGTGGATGGACCCGGGCGAGGAAGCCGCGTCGAAGCAGACCATGGACGTGATCCTCGACGTGGTGCGCCGCTACGACATCGACGGCGTGCACATCGACGACTACTTCTACCCCTATCCGATCGCGGCGCCGGAAGTGGCGGGCAACGCGCAGGCGCTGGACGGCAACGGCAAGCCCGCCGCGAAGGAACTCGATTTCCCGGACGGCCCGGCCTGGGAGCGCTACCTCGCCGCCGGCGGCAAGCTCGATCGCCCGTCCTGGCGGCGCGACAACGTCAACCGCCTGATCGAAGCCATGTACCAGGGCATCCACAAGGAAAAGAGCTGGGTGCGCTTCGGCATCAGCCCCTTCGGCATGGGCCGCCCGGACCGCCGCCCGCCCGGCATCTCGGGCTTCTCGCAGTACGACAAGCTGTACGCGGACGCCGAACTGTGGCTGGAGAAGGGCTGGCTCGACTATTTCGTACCCCAGCTGTACTGGCCGATCGCCCAGACCGCGCAGTCCTATCCGGTGCTGCTCGACTACTGGATCTCGCAGAACCCGCAGAACCGCCACATGTGGCCGGGCCTGTTCACCAGCCGCATCGGCGCGCCCGCGCCGACCCTGAGCTACGAGCCGAAAGAGGTGCTGGACCAGATCGCGCTGACCCGCCAGCGTCCGCTGTCGACCGGCCACGTCCATTTCAGCATGGTGGCCCTGACCCAGAACCGCAAGGGCATCAGCGACCAGCTGCGCGCCACCGCCTACCAGGGCCAGGCGCTGGTGCCGGCCACGCCCTGGCTGGCCAGCGAAGCCCCCGGCACCCCGCTGGTTTCCGCCACGCGCGCCAAGGACGGCGTGGCGCTGCGGCTCAAGGCCGGCCGGGCCAACATGCTGTATGCGATCTGGGCGCGTCATGGCGCCGAGTGGCGCTTCTCGGTGGCCCCGGCCGCGCGCGTCGACTGGACCGTGCCGGACGACGCCAGGCTGGGCGCCGCCGACCTGGTGCTGGTGAGCGCGGTGAACCGCCTCGGCAAGGAAGGCGCACGCGTGCAGGCATGGCGCAAGCCGGCATAATATGGAACACTCGCAGTCCATGTCCCCACACGAAGCGCACGACCATCTCGGCCTCGGCATCGATGCCGGCGGCACCCAGACCCGCTGGGCCCTCGCGGCGCCGGGCGGGCGTATCGTCGCCGAAGGCACGGCCGGGGGCCTGTCGGCCTTGCAGATGAGCAGCCTCGAAGGGCGCGAAAGCGTGCAGGCGACCTTCGGCGCCATCGCGCAGGCCGTGCTGGCGCACGGCCGCCCGGTGGCGGTGCGCGCCGGCGTGACCGGTTACGGCGGCGACGGCGGTCCCCTGCAGCAAGCCCTGGGCGAGGTGCTCGGCCTCGACCCGAAGGCGGTCGTGCTGAGCAACGACATCGAAATCGCCTACCTCGCCAGTTTCAAGCCGGGCGAGGGCTACCTCGTGTATTCCGGCACCGGCTCGATCGGCGCCTTCATCGACGCGGGCGGCGGTTTCCACCGCGCCGGCGGGCGCGGGGTGGTGCTGGACGACGGCGGCGGCGGCTTCTGGATCGCCCGCGAGGCGCTGCGCCACATCTGGCGCCTCGAGGACGAGCGTCCCGGCGCCTGGGAATCCTCGCCGATGGCGCACGCCGTGTTCCAGCACGTGGGCGGCTCGGACTGGTCGTTCTCGCGCCAGTTCATCTATGGCCGCGAGCGCGGCGAAGTCGGCAAGCTGGCGATCGCGGTCGCCGCCACCGCCGAGCGCGATCCGGCCGCCGCCGCCATCCTGCGCGAAGCGGGCCGCGAACTGGCCCGGCTGGCGCAGGCGCTCGTCAAGCGTTTCGGCCCGCGCCCGGTGGCGCTGGCCGGCCGCGCCGCCGAGCTGCACCCGGCGATCGTCGAAACCATGCGCGCGGCGCTGTCGCCCGATACCATACTGAGCCAGACCGGCATGCGCGCCCATTACGCGGCCGCACGCCTTGCCGCTGCGCCATCCCACTAGATGCAAACCACCAGGATTCCACGCCGATGAAACACCTGAACCTTCTCGCCGTTCCAATCATTCTTTCCGTGCTGGCCGGCTGTACCACCGCGCCGGTCGCGCCAAGCGGCCCGAAGATCGATACCACCTACACCGCCAAGGGCCAGTCGAGCCGCGCGCGCTTCCTGGTGCTGCACTACACGGTGTCGGACAACCCGACCTCGATCAAGATCCTGACCGAGCAGCAAGTGAGCTCTCACTATCTCGTCACGAACCATGCCGAGCCGATCATCTACCGCCTGGTCGACGAGAACCGCGCCGCCTACCATGCCGGCGTGTCGAGCTGGAAGAACTACACGCAGCTGAACAACAGCTCGATCGGCATCGAGATCGTGAACCCCGGCTGGACTCCCGCGCCCAATGGCGGCCGGCAGTTCTACCCCTTCCCGCAGTCGCAGATGGATGTCCTCATCCCGCTGCTGAAGGACATCGTCCAGCGCCACGGCATCGCGCCCGAGAACGTGCTGGGCCACAGCGACATCGCGCCGCAGCGCAAGCAGGACCCGGGTCCGCTGTTCCCGTGGGCGCGCCTGGCCCAGGAAGGCCTGGTGCTGTGGCCGGATGCCAACCGCGTCGCCCTGGTGCGCCCGATCTTCGATGCGACCCTGCCGGACATGTTCTGGTTCCAGCGCAAGCTGGCCACCCACGGCTTCGCGATCCAGCAGACCGGGATGCTCGACCAGCAGACCCGCACCGTGCTGCAGGCCTTCCAGATGAAATACCGTCCGGCGGACATCGCCGGCAACCCGGACGCGGAGACCGCGGCCCTGCTCGAGGTGCTGACCACGCCGGCCAATGCGCCGCTGCCGGTGGTCGAGACGCCGGTGACCACCTCGCCGGTGCCGATGCTGCCGCCAGCCACGCCGCCGGCCCCGGTGATCCCGGAAACGGCGCCAGCACCGGCCGCGCCGCTGCCCGTGCCGACGCCGGCCGTCCCGACGCCGGTGCCGACGCCGGTTACGCCGCCGGTCCCGGCGCCGGCGCCAGCACCAGCGCCGGCACCGGCGCCGGCGGCTCCGGCCACGCCGGCCGCACCTGCCGCACCGGCCAACCCAGCTGTCGTGAACACGCCGTGACGGTCGCCGCAGCCGGGTTTTCCCTGTATCCTTCGGAAAATTCGCGTCATGTGTGCGAGTTTTCTACAGAAGGATGAAGCGATGCGCTTGCGCCATATCGAAGTTTTCCACGCCATCATGCAGGTCGGTACCATCAGCGGTGCCGCCCAGGTTCTCCATATCTCGCAGCCGGCGGTGACGAAGGTCCTGCAGCACGCCGAGCTGCAGCTGGGCATGCCGCTGTTCGAGCGGGTGCGCGGCAAGCTGTACCCGAAGCCGGAAGCGCACCGCCTGTTCGCCGAAACCGAGAAGCTCAACCGCGACCTGCAGGGCATCCGCCGCCTGGCCGCCAGCCTGAAGAGCCGCGCGGTGGAGACCGTGCGCCTGGTCTCGACGCCGACCATCGCGATCGGCGTGCTGCCGCAGGCGATGACGGTGTGGCGGCGCGACTTCCCGCAGGCACGCTGCGAGCTGTCCACCCACCACACCAGCGAGATCGTGAACGCGCTGCGCCTGGGCGAAGCCGACCTGGCGCTGTCGCTGCAGGATCCGCGCCATCCGGGCATCGTGGCCGAGCCGATCGCCCACGGTTATCTCACCGTGATGGCGCCGCGCGGCACCTGGAGCGAGGAAGAACTGTCCAAGCCCTTCGGCGCCGAAGGCCTCAGCGGCGAGCTGATCGGCCTGACGGACGGCGACCCGCTGGGCGAGATCGTGGTCGCGGCCTGCGAGGCCCAGGGCGTGCAGCCGGTCTACCATACCGTGGTGCAGACCTACCAGATCGCCCGTTCGCTGGTGGAAGCCGGCGCCGGCCTGGCCGTGCTCGACCCCTTCACCGCCGCCTCGGCCGACCCGGCCAAGGTGCAGTGCCGCCAGTGGTCGCCGGCGATGCCGGTGCACCTGTATCTCCTGAGCGCCAGCCATTCCCCCTTGTCGCATGGGGCGCGGGAGCTGGCCAACTGTATCGGCGCGACCGCGCGCGCCTGTCTCGAAAAAGGCTGTGCATGACCAAGGATGGGCAACTGAGCGTGGCCAGCGAGGATATCGCCGGCAGCCCTGAATTCCGCCATCTCGCCAGCATCGCAGGGATCGCGATCGACCTGCGCTACGCCACGTCCAACAACTTCGTCGGACGCGACCTGTATTCGCCCTTCGATTGCGCCTGGCTGCACCGCGACGCCGCCGAGGCGCTGGAGAAGGTCGTGGCCTGGCTGAAGCAGCGCCGGCCCGGATATACCGCCCTGGTGCTCGACGCCCTGCGTCCGCAGCGGGTGCAGCAGCAACTATGGGACGCGCTCGAGGGCACCGGCTTGCAGATGTACCTGGCCAACCCGGCACGCGGCTCGATCCACTCGTATGGCATGGCGCTCGACATCACCCTGCTCGACGAACAGGGCCGCGAACTCGACATGGGCACCGGCTTCGACGACATGACCAACCTGTCGCACCCGGCGCTGGAAGAAGGTTTCCTCATCACCGGCGAACTCAGCGACGAGCAGGTGGCCAACCGCCGCCTGCTGCGCGAGGCCATGTTGCAGGCGGGCTTCTTCGGCATCAACACCGAATGGTGGCATTTCGACTGCGGCGACCGCGAACTGGTGCGCGCCACCTACCGCCGCGTGCTCTGACATGTCCGGCCTCCTGCGCGCACGCCGACTGCGCGGCGCGATCGCGGTAGCCTGCATCATCCTGACGCCACAACTGCAAGCCCAGTCGGTCGCCTTCACCTTCGACGATGGCCCGGTCCTGGCCGCTACCCCGCACCTGGGGCCAGGCCGGCCACGCGCTCGCCTGCTGCTGGCCATGGGACGCAGCCTGGGACTGTCGCCGGCGGAACTGGGACTGCGCCTGATGGACGACGGCGACTTCGAGATCGAGACCCTCGCGCAGCAGGGTCTTTGAGCCGGCGCGGCCTTGCGCCGGGCCGTTGCGCTGGCTCATAGGAAGCGGGCTGGACAGTACTAAAGTTAGTTCATACGAAGCCGAAAGGAGCGCTCCCATGCCTGCCTTCGATCGCGTACGCCGCCTGTGCGGCGCGCTTGCCGCAAGCTGCTGCTTCCTGTCTTCACCGCTGCATGCGCAGTCGGTGGCCCTGACCTTCGACGACGGCCCCTCGCTGGCCGCGACCCCCCTGCTGTCGCCCCAGGCCCGCAACGACGCGATGCTGGCGGCGCTGGCCAAACACGGCGTGCAGGCGGCGCTGTTCGTCACCGCCGGCTTCGGCACCCACCGGCCCGAAGGGATGGCGATGGCGATGGCATGGGGCCTGGCCGGGCATGCCATCGCCAACCATACGGTGACCCATCCGGACCTGGACGATCCCGCGGTCACCCTGGCGCAGTACCAGCAGGAAGTGCTCGACTGCGACCGCGTCATCTCGGCGCTGCCCGGCTACCGGAAATGGTTCCGCTTTCCCTACCTGCGCGAAGGCGGCACACCTGAAAAGCGCGAGGGCATGCGCGCCTTTCTGAGCGAGCACGGCTACCGCAATGCGCGCGTGACCCTCGACACCGCCGACTGGCGCCTGAACGGCGAACTGCTCGAGGCGCTCGCAAAGGACCCGCGGACCGACCTCGAACCGTTCCGCCAGGCCTACCTGGCGCAGGTCCGCGAGCGCGCGCAGACCTACCGTGACCTGGCGCGGCGCCTCCAGGGGCGCGACATACCCCATGTGGCCCTGCTGCACCATAACTTGATCAATGCCTTGTGGCTGGACGACGTGATCAGCTTGTTCCAGGACATGGGCTGGACCATCACGAACCCGGCGTATGCGTATGGCGGCAGGGTCCATCACCTGGCGCCGAAGCCTCCGGCGCCGGCCCAGACGATGCTCTAGGGCAGGGCTGGCGCGGGCAGCGGCGCCGGCGCCGGCGTTCCTGAACGCGCCACCCAGTCCACCAGCGCATCGAGCACCGCGCGCCCGCGGCCGTTGCCGGCCTGTTCGCTGTTGACCATCGCGACGAACACGTTCTGCACCCCGTCCGCATCCGGCACATAGCCAGCCAGCGCCACCACGTTGCGCAGCGTGCCGGTCTTCAGGCGCGCGCGTCCGGCCGCCGCGGTGCCCTGCAGGCGGCGACGCAGGGTGCCGTCGATGCCGGCGATCGGCATGCTGGCCTGGAACTCGGGAGCCCAGTTGCTGCGCAGGCCGGCCTGCAGCAGGTAGGCCATCTGCTGGGGCGTGACGCGTTCGAGGCGCGACAGGCCCGAGCCGTTCTCCATCACCAGGCCGGTGTCGTCGATGCGCTGGCCGCGCATCCATTCGCGCACGGCGGCATCGGCGCGGGCGCTGGTCGGCTCGCCGGTGGCGGGAAGCGCGAAACTGCCCGCCACCGGATCCGCCTGCAGGCTGCCCAGGCTCAGGAACAGGATGCGCGCCAGCGCGTTGTCCGAAGGCTTGTTGGTGTCGCGGACCAGTTCCGGCAGCATGCGCGAGGTATGCTCGGCCAGCAGCGTCGACGCCGGCGGCGCCGTGCCCTCGACGGCCTTGCCGCTGAATTTCCCGCCCAGCTCCTTCCACTTCTGGCGGAACAGGCGCTCGATGTAGTCGTTCCGGTCCAGCACGTTGATGCTGTAGCTGCGTGCGCAGTCCTTCGGGAAGGTCCCGCGCAGCAGCACCTTGATGCGGCCATCCTTCTGGCGCACCGCTTCCGGCAGCTTCCAGCCGTCTTCCCATTTCGAGCAGTCGGCGTCGACCAGGGTCATGCTCGAGCCGATCGACACGCGGTCGAGCGCCGGTTGCATCTCCAGCTTCAGGCGCTTGGCGGTCGAGCGCATGTCGATCTGGATCATGTTCTTGTTGACCAGCAGCGCATCCGGGATCACGTTGTAATAGGCCTCGGGCGACTCGTCGAAGGGCGGGAGGCCGACGTCCGCGCGCGTCGGTTGCCACAGGCTGCGGTCCAGCACCAGGTCGCCCTCGATGCGGCGGATGCCCTGGTAGTGCAGGGCGCGCAGCATGTTTTCCAGGTCTTCGCCGGACAGGTCGGCGTCGGCGCCGCCCTTCAGGATCAGGTTCCCGCGCAGGACGCCTTTCTCGATCTCGCCCGTGGTGCGCAGTTCGGTGCGGCCGCGGAAGGCGGGACCGAGGCGCTCCAGGCTGACCATGGTCGTCACCAGCTTCATGATCGATGCCGGCTGCATCGGCCGGTCGGCCTGGTGCGACAGCACCACGGCGTCGCCCTTGAGCACCAGCACGCCGAGGGAATCTTCCGGCAGGCCCTGCTGCGCCAGCACCTGGGACACCGGCGCCGGCAGCTGGGCGTGGGCGCTGCCGACAACGGCGACGAAGAGGGTGGCGAGGGCAAAGGTCGGGCAAAACCGGCGCAGCATGATGACTCCCTGATTAACCGAAGAACAGATAGGCGACGAAGATGGCGCCGATGACGCCGGCCAGGTCGGCCAGCAGGCCGTAGCCGATCGCATAGCGGGACTTGCGGATGCCGACCGAGCCGAAATACAGCGCGACGATGTAGAAGGTGGTGTCGGCGGCGCCCTGCAGAATGCTGGCCAGGCGGCCCACGAAGGAGTCGACGCCGTAGGTGGTCATGGCGTCGATCATCATGGCGCGCGAGCCGCTGCCCGACAGCGGTTTCATGAGCGCGGTCGGCAGCGCGCCGACGAAGTCGGTCGGCAGGCCGAGGGCGGTGAAGATCCAGGCGAAGCCGCTCACGATCAGGCCCAGGATGCCCGAGTTACGCACCACGCTGATCGCCACCAGCATGCCGACCAGGTAGGGAATGATCCGCAGCGAGGTCTCGATGCCGCCCTTGGCCCCCTCGATGAAGGCTTCGAACACGTTCACCTTCTTCGCCAGCGCGCCGACCATGAAGGCGGCGATGATCGAGAACAGGATCAGGTTGGCGGTGACCACCGAAACCAGCTGGATCTGCGATTTGTCGAGGAAGACCGTGAAGTACCAGACCAGCAGGGCGATGAGGGCGGTCAGGCCGCCGATCCAGCCGAACACGGCCGGGTGCAGCAGGTTGATGCGCTGGCGCAGGCTGACCGCGATGATTCCGGTCATGGTCGAGCAGTAGGTTGCGATCAGGGTCGGGATGAAGATGTCGGCCGGATTCGCAGCCCCTAAAACTGCGCGCTGGGCCATGATCGCCAGCGGGATGATGGTCAGGCCCGAGGTCTGGATCACCAGGAACATGATCTGCGCGTCGCTGGCCTCGTCCTTGCTCGGGTTCAGCGTCTGCAGGCTTTCCATGGCCTTCAGGCCGAAGGGGGTGGCGGCATTGTCCAGGCCGAGCATGTTGGCCGAGAAGTTCATCACCATGTGGCCGTTGGCCGGATGGTCCTTCGGCACGCCAGGGAAGATGCGCGAGAAGAAGGGCGCGATGATGCGGGCGAACAGGTTGATGGCGCCGGCCTTTTCGCCGACGTTCATGATGCCCAGCCAGAGCGTCATGACGCCGGCCAGCGGCAGGGCGATGTCCATCACCGCCATCTTGGCCGACGAGAAGGTGCCGTCGATGATGCGCTTGAAGATCTCGGTGTCGCCCATGAACAGCCACTGCGCGAGTGCCGCGATGAAGCCGACGAGGAAGAAACCGGTCCAGATGTAATTGAGTGCCATGTGAATGCCGCTGCTGAGATCGTACGATTGTGCAGCGAAGAGTATAGGCCGGGAAACAGCTGCGCAGATGAAAGAATGCGCCTGCGCCATGTGAAAAAGTTATGCCTATTGCTCCCGCAAAGCGGGCGCGCATATGATAGGCAGGCCTTCCACGCACCTCCCTCCCCATGAGATTTCGCCTGACCGCCGCCGTCCTCCTGTTCTCCCTGCTGTGTGCCGGCAGCGCGGGCGCGCAGGAAAAAGTCCTGCGCATGTTCCTGTCGACCAGCGAAACCGGTCTGGATCCGGCCGTGGCCTCGGACAATGCCACCCTCTCGCTGCTGGAAAACCTGTTCGACCCCCTGCTGCGCTACGACTACCTGGCGCGCCCGGCCAAGCTGCGCCCGAACACGGCCGCCGCCATGCCGGAGGTGAGCGCCGACGGCCTGACCTACACCTTCCGCATCCGCCCCGGCATCCATTTCACACCGGACCCGGCTTTCAAAGGGGTGAAGCGCGAGATGACGGCCCAGGACTACGTCTACAGCATCGGGCGCCTGCTCGACCCGGCGACCCGGTCGCCCTGGGCCGCCACCTTCGAAGGCGTGGCCGAGCTGCGCGCGCTCGACCGCCATACCTTGCGCATCCGCCTCAAGGCGCCGGACAACAACTTCCTGTTCTACCTGGCGATGCCCGCATCGAGCGCGGTGGCGCGCGAAGTGATCGACGCCTATCCGGGCCAGGCCGGCAACCACCCGGTCGGCACCGGACCCTTCATGGTGGGTGAATGGAAGCGCAGCGACCGCATCGTCCTGCTGGCCAATCCCGATTCGAGCGCGGTGTTCCATGCCACCCCCGGCGAAGAAGGGAAGTACAGCGCCGAAGACCAGGCCATCGCCGCCGCCCTCGAGGGCAAGCGCCTGCCGCGCGTGGACCGGGTCGAGGTGCGCATCGCCGAGGAATTCCAGGGCCGCATGCTGGGCTTCCTGAACGGCGAATATGACTACCTGGAGCAGATCCCGGAGTCGATGACCGACATGGTGGTGCGCGACGGACAACTGAAGCCGGAACTGGCGGCGCGCGGCATCGTGCTGTCGCGCTTCCCGGTGCTGCAGACCTATTACATGTGGATGAACATGAACGACCCGGTGGTCGGCGGCTATGGGAAGGACAAGGTGGCGCTGCGCCGAGCGATCTCGATGGCCTACAACAACGCCGAGGACATCGCCCTGCTGAAGAAGGGCTTCGCGATCAAGGCCGAGTCGCCGCTGCCGCCCAACGTGCTGGGCTACGACCCGCACTACCGCAGCCCGGTGCCCTACGATCCTGCCCTGGCCAATGCGCTGCTGGACCGCTACGGCTATACCCGGCGCGACCCGGACGGGTTTCGGCGAACGCCCGACGGCAAGCCGTTGACCTTGACCATGCACAGCGAAGCCACGGTCGGCGGCCGCCTGCGCGACGAGTTCTGGCGCAAGTGCCTGAACGCGATCGGCCTGCGGGTCGTGTTCAAGTCCGACAAGAAAACCGAGATCATCAAGGCCTCGCGCCTGGGCACGGTCCAGATGTTCGAGAGCAACTGGATCGCCGACTTCCCCGACGGCGACAACTTCTACCAGCTGCTGTACGGCCCCAACGCCGGCCGCGCCAATTATTCCCGCTTCAACCTGCCGGCGTATAACGAGCGCTACGAACAGGCGCGCCTGCTGGGCGACGGACCGGCGCGCCAGAAGCTGTATTTCGAGATGAACCAGTTGATCCACGCCTATAACCCGTGGGTGCCGCTGACCCAGGTCTTGTCGGGCGATTTGCGCCATCCGTGGCTGAAAAACTACAAACGCCACCCGGTCGAACTCACGACCTGGCGTTATCTGGATGTCGATGTTGCGCAAAGGGCACGCTCTGGCAGAGGCGGGCGCTAGATTTGGTGAGTTTTTCCTAAATAAAACATTCCCCTTAGTTATACTGGCCGCCGGATATTTCATTGGATAGCTGTAAATAAGAAGGCTTACCCTGAAATCGAACGATAACGTAATGCCAAGACATTACAACGAGAAGATCGGCCAGGATGTCAGGGCCGCCAAGGGAAAACGTTAGGAGAAACGCGTGAAGGTAAAAAAGCTCGCTCAATTGATCGCCCTGATGGGCGCGGTCAGCCCGGCCATCGCACAGAACGTGCAGATTTCCGGTCCGGTCCAGCGTGTCGAGATCACCGGCAGTAGCATCAAGCGCATCGCCAAGGAAGGCGCGCTGCCGGTCGAAGTGATCACGGCCAAGCAATTGGAGTCGCAAGGTATCGTCACCGCGGAGCAACTGATCGCGACGCTGAACGTCAACGGCAACGGTTCCGACAACCTGGCTTCGAATGCCGACGTCACCTCGGGTGCGCAGCGCGGCAACAACGGCGCCTCCTCGGCCAACCTGCGCGGCCAGGGCGCCGATTCGACCCTGGTGCTGCTGAACGGCCGCCGCGTGGCGACCCACGGCATGAAGGGCTCGGCCGTCGACCTGAACTCGATCCCGATGGCGGCGGTGGAGCGCGTCGAGGTGCTGAAGGACGGCGCCTCCGCGATCTACGGCACCGACGCGATCGGCGGCGTGATCAACTTCATCCTGAAAAAGAACTACCAGGGACTGGAAACCCAGGCCTTCGTCGACGTCACCGAGGCGGGCGGCAGCGAGATCGGCCGCGCGTCGATCACCGGCGGCTGGGGCGACCTGCAGGCCGACGGCTGGAACGTGCTGGCGACCTTCGCGCACAGCCAGAACAAGGCCCTGCGCGGCAACCAGCGCGACTTCGTGAACACCTTCCAGCCGGACCGCGGCGTCTCGGTCGATACCCGCGGTTCGCCGAGCGCCAACGTGTTCGCCACCACGCTCGCCCCGACCCTGCTGTCGCGCACCGGCACCGGCCCGACCCTGCCGGGCGGCGGCACCACGACCTATAACGGCATCAGCCTGCTCGACCTGCCGGGCGGCGCGGGCTGCAACAGCATCGACGGCATGGGCCCGTACGACGAAAAGCTGTGGAACAGCGCCGGCTCGGCCTATGGCTGCGCCTGGGACACCGGCCGCGCGGCCGTGCTGCAGCAGCCGGTCAAGAACAGCAACGCGCTGGCGCGCGCCACCTTCCAGTCGGGCGAGCACCAGTTCTTCGTCGAAGGCGTGGCCTCGAACGTCGAAGTATCCAAGAGCTTCTCCCCGAACCAGGTTTCGCCGTCCAGCTCGACCTTCGGCCCGACCTCGTTCTACCCGCGCACCGGCGCCGCCTACGACAGCGTGTACAACGCGCTGGTCAAGGTGTTCCCGAGCATCTCGGCCAACTACGGCCTGCCGATCGCCTACCGCTGGCGCTGCATGGAGTGCGGCAACCGCGAGATCGTGACCGAATCCAAGGCCGCCCGCCTGCTGGTCGGCGCCGACGGCCCGGTCAACCTGTTTGGCCGCACCTATGACTACCGGGTCGGCCTGTCGCGCGCCTTCAGCGAATCGGAATCGCGCCTGGGCACCGGCTACAACTACACCGTTGCGCTGGCCAACGTGCTGGGCTCGGGCATCGTCAATCCCTTCCTGCTGCCGGGCCAGAGCCAGTCGCAGGCGGCGATCGACGCGATCCAGGCCACCTCGGCCGCGGGCGTCACCCTGTACGGCGGCAAGACCATCCTGACCCAGCTCGACGGCGCGCTGTCGGGCGAGCTGTTCAACCTGCCGGCCGGCGCGGTGATGGGCGCGGTCGGCTTCGACCTGCGCCGCGAAGAGTACAAGTTCAACGGCGACAAGCGTGCCGCGGCCGCCCGCCCGGCGATCCTGAACGCGCCCTTCGACGACGCCAACGCCCTGGACAACGTGCACCGCGACATCAAGGCCGTGTACGCCGAACTGCTGGTGCCGGTCATCAAGAACCTCGACCTGACCTTCGCCATCCGCCGCGACAACTACAGCGGCATCGGCAGCACCACCAATCCGAAGGTCTCGTTCCGCTACCAGCCGATCCCGCAGCTGCTGTTCCGCGGTTCGTACAACGAGGGCTTCCGCGCCCCGTCGTTCAACCAGCTGTTCAACGGCATCACCGAGTCGCCGTACGCCGGCAAGGACCTGGTCGACCCGGCCAAGTGCCCGACCGGCCTGGTCGATGCCACCAAGCCTGGCTGCGAATCGATCACCCCGAACTACATCACTGGCGGCAAGTCGAACCTGGGTCCGGAAACCGCGAAGCAGGGCACCGTCGGTGTCGTGATCGAGCCGTTCAACTGGTTCTCGGCCAACGCCGACCTGTGGGAGATCCGCAAGCAGAACACCATCGATTCGTTCAGCACGTCGACCATGGTGGCGAACTACAACCTGTTCCAGGATCAGTTCATCCGTGACGCGGCGGGCAACATCGCCATCATCGACCAGCGCTGGGTCAACGCCGGCGAGCGCATCACCCGCGGCCTCGAGCTGGGCGCCCGTTTCAACGGCAAGTTCAGCACCGGTTCGCAGTGGACCCTCGGCATCGACGGTTCGCGCCTGCTGGAGAAGAAGTCGCGCGCCACCACCAATGCCGAATTCGGCAAGAGCGAAGTGGGCCGTTTCGTCTTCACCGGCGACCTGGGCCTGAAGTGGAAGCACAGCGCCTACGCGACCTACAAGCACGGCAACTGGAGCACCATGCTGCAGAACATCTACCGTTCGGGCTATGACGACCAGGTGCTGCCGGGCGTGGCCAACGGCCTGGTGAAGCCGGCCAACTGGAATCCGAAAGTGGACGCCTATTCGATCTTCCACCTGACGACCACCTACACCGGCTTCAAGAACCTGTCGCTGACCGCCGGCATCAAAAACCTGCTGGACGAAGATCCGCCGTTCGCCGTCACCTATGACAGCAACACCGGCGCGGGCAGCACCTGGGAGCCGCGCGTGGCCGACCCGCGTGGCCGCTCGTTCACCCTGATGGCGACCTACAAGTTCTTCTAAGTTGATCGTCTACAGCGGCCCGTTGTCGATGGAGGCGCAAGCTTCCACGGCGCGGGCCGTTTTCTTTGGGTGCTTGAACAGACGATGCATTGTTCCACCCCGTACCCTTTGAGCCGTCATCCGGGCGAAGGCCGGGATCCAGTTCTGCGCGCGCACCGACAGCGCATGCAGAACTTGGGTCCCGGCCTTCGCCGGGACGACGTTAATGAAGGTCGCATATGAACATCAGCCGACGCGGCTTCGGCGCTTCCGTCGCAGCCGCTCTCTCCGCCCCCGGCCTGGCCGCCGCCGCCCCGCGGCGCTCCGCCAGGCGCCTCATCACACCCCCGCGCCTGCGCCCCGGTGACCTGGTCGGCCTGATCGCCCCCGGCGGCTACGCCGACGACCGCCTGATCGAGAAGGCCGTGCGCAATATCGAAGCCCTCGGCCTGCGCGTAAAAGTGGGCACTTACATCAGGGCCGTGCACGGCAACTATGCCGGCTCAAGCCAGCAGCGCCTGGCCGACCTGCATGCGATGTTCCTCGACCCCGAGGTCAAGATGATCTGGCCGATCCGCGGCGGCTCGGGCTGCATCTCGCTGCTGTCGAAACTCGACTACGGGATGATCCGCCGCCATCCGAAAATCCTGCTCGGCTACTCGGACATCACCGCGCTGCACCTGGCGATCTACAACAAAACCGGCCTGGTCACCTTCCACGGTCCGGTGGCCTCGTCGACGCTGGCCGACTACCCGCGCGAGCACATGATGGCGGTGCTGTGCGATCCTCAGCCCAGCTACACGATCCCGATGGCGCCGGAAAACGCCCTGAAGGCCGAGACCATGCCCCACTTCGGCATCCGCACCCTGACCTCGGGCACGGCCACCGGCCCGCTCCTGGGCGGCAACCTGTCGATCGTGGCGGCCCTGTGCGGCACGCCCTACGCGGCGGACTTCCGCGACGGCCTGCTGTTCCTGGAAGAGGTGGACGAGGCGCCCTACCGCCTGGACCGCTGGATGACCCAGCTCGATCTTTCCTTTGGTTTCGCCAACGCGGCCGGGGTCATGATGGGGATCTGCGAGGATTGCGCGCCGCAGGAGGGCAGGCGTTCGCTGAGCCTGGACGAGACTTTCGACCAGCACCTCAAGCCCCTGACCATTCCGGCGGTGACGGGCTATTCGATCGGCCACATCCGCCACCAGTTCACGCTGCCGGTGGGCGTGCGCGCCACCCTCGATACCGAGGCCCGGACGGTGACGCTGCTCGAACCGGCCGTTTCATGATCACTCACGACCGAAACTGAACCTGAGCGGGAAAATCATCGGGCAGGGCTTGCCGGCACACAGCGCCGGCTTGAAGCGCTGCATCATGGCGAGCATGGACAAGTAGCGGGCGAACTCGCGATGACTGACGCCGTAGGTGCTGGCGCTGGTCGGGACGCCGTCGGCGCCGACCGACACATGGAGCAGAACATCGCCGCGATAGTCGGTAAATTGGCCGTACAGCCCGGCGACTCCCTTGAAGAATGCGCGCGTGCCCTTGAGCGGATAGGGCGGTTCATCGCCGTCATCAAGGGCAGGGTACCAGTTCCGTACTTTCGCCTTCTGCGCGGGCGTCAGGGCTTCCCACGTGGCGTCCAGGGGTGTGAAACCGATGGCGACGTTGTGCAGCATGTTGGAGCCGGTGAGGGGCTGGTCGGCCTTCAGTCCGAAACGCTCGGGCTCGCCTTCGGGCGGCGGTGGCGGTGCGGCGCCGAGTGCACGACCGTCCCGGAACCCGCCGGCATACGTGCGGCCACCGTTGTAGACGATCTTTCCACTGCCGTGCATTTTCCCGTTGCGCCATTCGCCTTCATAGCTGCCGCCGAGGGCGAAGCTCGCCTTGCCGCGACCGTGGCGTTTGTCCGTCTGCCATTCGCCCTCGTAGGTGGAGCCGTCCACTGCAACGTACAGGCCGCTGCCTTCATGCAGCCCGTTCGCGACGCCGCCCTCGTACATGTCGCCGCTGGGGTACTTGAAGAAGCCGGTGCCATGCGGCATGCCCTGCCGGAAGGTACCGGTATAGATGCCGGCGCGGTAGGTCAGGGTGCCCGGGCCGGCGACTTCGCCACGGACGAGCACGGCCTCCAGCCGGCGTGTACCCTCGCCCTCGACATGCCATGTGAGTTCGCCCTTGCCGTCCGCATAGCCGTCCTTGCAGCCGCCGTACCAGACGACGTCACCTTTCGGGGCCGGCGCTAAGGGCGCAATGCGGCAATCGGGCTTGCCGAGGAAAGCGGCGGGCTCGGCAGCCCGCGCCGTCGCCGGGATGATCGAGCAGAGCAGCAGCACGTATGGCAGGCGCGTGATCGTCATGACTGGTCCTCGATGCGATGGTCGTGGCCGAAACGGGATCCAGTATGAAAAGAGAAGGCGGCGCTGGTCTGTCGCAGCTCAAACGAACGCCTGGCCGGCGGCGATCAGGCCAGTTGCAGGCTCATCGATACCGCGCCGACCGATTGTCCCTCGATGCGGTACAGGTCCGGCACTTCGCCGGTCTCGTGGAAGCCGCAGCGCACGTAGAGCGCGCGCGCCTTGTGGTTCTGCGACAGCACCTCCAGGTCGACCCAGGCGAAGCCGCCGGCGCGCGCCCAGGCCAGGGCTTCCCGCACCAGGCGCGTGCCAAGCCCCGCGCGGCGCAGGTTGTGGCGCACGCCCATGCCGAGCAGGATGCGGTGGGTCGATGCCGGCTCGGGCCGGCCGCGCAGGTCGATGTGGCCGGCGACCTGGCCGTTTTCGTCGAGCGCGATCCACACCTGGCGCCAGCCCGGCTGGCCGACCGGCGTCGCCATGCCGGCCGTGAAGCGTTCGCGCATGGCCGGCGGCACGCCGCCGGGCGTCGGCGCCATCGGCTGGAACAGCACGCCGTCGCGGCCGTTCTCCGCCAGCTGCTCGCCCAGGTAGGCGAACAGCGCCTGCAGGTCGGCTGCCCGGGCCGGACGGATCGAGAGCAAGGCCTGAGTCAAAGCGCGCGCGCGATCAGGATCTTCTGGATGTCGCTGGTGCCTTCATAGATCTGGCACACGCGCACGTCGCGGTAGATGCGCTCGACCGGGAAGTCTGCCACGTAGCCGTAGCCGCCGAACACCTGCATGGCGCTGGAGACCACGCGCTCGGCCATCTCGGAGGCGAACAGCTTGGCCATCGCGGCTTCCTTCAGGCAGGGCAGGCCGGCGTCCTTCATCGAGGCCGCATGCAGGATCAGCTGGCGCGCGGCCTCGATCTGCATCGCCATCTCTGCCAGGCGGAACTGCACCGACTGGTGCTCGAAGATCGGCTTGCCGAAGCTGGTCCGGTCTTTCGCATAGGCCAGCGCGGCCTCGTAGGCGGCGCGCGCCATGCCGACCGACTGCGAGGCGATGCCGATGCGGCCGCCCTCGAGACCCGACAGGGCGATCTTGTAGCCCATGCCTTCCTCGCCGATCAGGTTCTGCGCCGGGACGCGGCAATTGTCGAACACGATCTGCGCCGTGTCGGACGAATGCTGGCCCATCTTCTGTTCCAGGCCGGCGACGACATAGCCGGGCGTGTTCGTCTCGACCCAGAAGGCGCTGATGCCCTTCTTGCCGGCGGCTTTATCGGTGACGGCCATGACGATGGCCACGTCGCCGTACTTGCCGCTGGTGATGAACTGCTTGGTGCCGTTCAGGACATAATGGTCGCCGTCTTTCACGGCCGTGGTGCGCAGGGCCGACGCGTCGCTGCCGGTATGCGGTTCGGTCAGGGCAAAGGCGCCCAGCATCTCGCCCCGGGCCAGCGGGACCAGGTAGCGCTGTTTCTGTTCCTCGTTCGCGTACATCATGGCGATCGAGCAGACCGGGCAGTTGTTGACCGAGATGATGGTCGAGGTGCCGCCGTCGCCGGCCGCGATCTCTTCCAGCACCAGCGCCAGCGACACGTAGTCGAGGCCCGCGCCGCCGTACTGCTCGGGCACCGCGACGCCGAAGGCGCCCAGTCCGGCCAGTTCCTTCAGCTCGTCCTTCGGAAAATAGTGCTCGCGGTCCCAGCGCGCGGCGTTCGGGGCCAGGCGCTCCTGCGCGTAGCTGCGCAGGGCGTCGCGGATCATCTGGTGTTCTTCGCTCAGAATCATTGTGTCTCGTGTTTGTTATGCGTTATCTGGAATTACCACGGAATCGGGGTGCCGTCGTGGTTCAGGAAGGCGCCGTTGGACGATGCGTCCAGCTTGTCCAGGGTGGCGCGCAGGTCGCTCACGCTTTGCTCCACCGTCAAGGTGGCGCCACTGCCGCCCATGTCGGTCTGGACCCAGCCCGGGTGGAAGGACAGGCAGGTGACGCCTTGCGCGCCGTAGGTGATGGCGGCATCGGCCAGCACCGAGTTGAGCGCGGCCTTGCTGGCGCGGTACAGGGTGCCTTCGGTCGAGTTGCGCGCGCCGATCGACCCCATTTTTGACGACAGCACGGCGAGTTTACCGCGCGTGTCGGCCAGCAGCGGGCCGACGATCGGGATCAGGCGCATGGCCGACAGCACGTTGGTGCGCATGACCGTGTCGAATTCGGGGCCGGTCGGGAAGCTCGAGCCCGAAGGGCCGTAGACGCCGGCCACCAGCCAGGCCACGTCGATCTTCTCGTCGTCGAGCCGCCAGCCCAGCGCGGCGATCGAATCGGCGCTGGTGACGTCGAGCTGGTGGGCGGTCGCGCCCATCCGGGTCAGTTCGTCGCAGTCTTCCTGCTTGCGGGCGGTGGCGATCACGCGCCAGCCGTCCGCGCGGTATTGGCGCGCCATCTCGTGGCCGATGCCGCGCGAGGCGCCGATGATCAGGGCAGTGGGCATAGCAGCTCCTTGTGAATGGCTGTCGTAGGGTGGACGGTGTGTGATTCACGCCACTGGCCTGAATCACTGCCGTCCGCGCGTTCAACTATATCCGGCATATCGTTAACGCATCGGCCGTTTGAACGCGCGGTCGGCAGAGCCGACCACCCTACAATTCGTGATTAATACAGGCCAAATTGGCCGTATTAACCACATTTCGTCATCAAACCAGCTCGATTGCCATGGCAGTGGCTTCACCGCCGCCGATGCACAGCGATGCCACGCCGCGCTTTCCGCCGGTGCGCTTCAGCGCGCCCAGCAGGGTGACGATGATGCGCGCGCCCGAGGCGCCGATCGGGTGGCCCAGGGCGCAGGCGCCGCCGTGGATGTTGACCTTGCTGTGCGGGATGTCGAGGTCGCGCATGGCGGCCATCGGCACCGCGGCAAAGGCTTCGTTGATCTCGAACAGATCCACGTCGCCAGCCGTCCAGCCGGTCTTCTTGAACAGCTTCTGCATCGCGCCGATCGGGGCGGTGGTGAACAGGTTCGGTTCCTGCGCGTGCGTGGCGTGGCCGAGCACGCGGGCGATCGGGGCCAGGCCCAGCTCTTTCGCTTTCGATTCGCGCATCATCACCAGGGCGGCGGCGCCGTCGTTGATCGACGAGGACGAGGCGGCGGTCACGGTGCCGTCCTTCTTGAAGGCGGGCTTCAGGGACGGGATCTTGTCGACCTTGGCCTTCATCGGGCCTTCGTCCTTCTCGACCACCAGTTCGCCGGTGCGGGTGGCCACCGAGACCGGCGCCACTTCCCAGTTGAACCAGCCTTCGTTGTTGGCGGCCTGGGCGCGCTTGACCGATTCGATCGCGAAGTTGTCCTGGTCTTCGCGCGAGAACTGGTAAGTGGCCACGCACTCTTCGGCAAAGGTGCCCATCGAGCGGCCTTCGCCGGTCTTTTCGTTGCGCGAGTAGGCGTCTTCCAGGCCGTCGAGCATCATGTGGTCGAACATCGGCGCGTGGCCGATGCGGTAGCCGCCGCGCGCCTTCGGGATCAGGTAGGGCGCGTTGGTCATCGATTCCATGCCGCCCGCGACGACGATGTCGGCGCTGCCGGCGACCAGCTGGTCATGGGCGAAGATCGCGGCCTGCATCGCCGAGCCGCACATCTTGGAGAGAGTCACGGCGCCGGTCGACAGCGGCAGGCCGGCCTTGATCAGAGCCTGGCGCGCCGGGGCCTGGCCCTGGCCGGCCATCAGGCAGTTGCCGAAGTAGACGTGCTCGACGCTATTGGCGTCGACGCCGGCGCGCTCCACTGCGGCCTTGATCGCCACCGCGCCGAGGTCGCTCGCCGACTTCGACGAAAAATCGCCCTGGAAGGCGCCCATCGGGGTACGGGCGGCGCCAACGATAACGACTGGATCATTCATTGTGTAGGTTCTCCAAAATGGGTGGGGGTGGTGTGCTTGCGTCATGGGCGCAGAAACGGATCTGCTGGGGGTAAGGGAAGACGTCGTCGACGACGCCCGCCAGGATGCGGTCCTTGTGGGATTGCCAATACGCGCGGGTCAACAGCTCCGCGTGGTGCTTCATAAAATAGCGACGAATGGTCGGATTTCCAAGCAGGAAACGGCCGAACTGTTCCGGAAAGACGTCGTGCTTGCCGATCGGGTACCAGGGTTCCGATGCCATTTCGTCTTCTTCGTTGCGCGCTTCCGGAATGTCGCGGAAGTTGCAATCGGTGAGGTATTCGATCTCGTCGTAATCATAGAACACGACGCGGCCATGGCGGGTGACGCCGAAATTCTTGTACAGCATGTCGCCGGGGAAGATATTCGCGGCGACCAGGTCCTTGATCGCATTGCCGTATTCGATCACGCCGTGTTCGATGCGTTCCTCGTCGCCGGCAGCCTGGGCGTCGCCCAGGTAAATATTCAGCGGCACCATGCGGCGCTCGATGTAGAGGTGGCGCACGATGATGCGCTCGCCTTCGATCTCGACCAGCGAGGGCGCGAACTGCTTCAGCTCGTTTAATAACTCTTCCGAGAAGCGCGCCAGCGGGAAGGCGACGTCGGAATACTCGAGCGTGTCGGCCATGCGCCCGACCCGGTCGTGGTGCTTCACCAAGAGGTACTTTTCCTTGACCTGGGTGCGCGTGGTCTCTTTCGGCGGCGGATAGAAATCCTTGATCGCCTTGAACACATAGGGGAAGGACGGCAGCTCGAACACCAGCATCACCAGGCCGCGGATACCGGGTGCGATGCGGAACAGGTCGGAGCTGTGCTTCAGGTGCTGCAGGAAGTCGCGATAGAACAGGGTCTTGCCCTGCTTCTGCAGGCCCAGCACCGTGTAGATCTCGCTCCTCGGCTTGCGCGGCATCAGGCTGCGCAGGAAACTCACGTAGGCCGAAGGCACCTCCATGTCCACCAAAAAATAGGCGCGCGTAAAACTGAACAGCAGGGTGATGTGGTAGACGTCGAGCAGCACCGTGTCCAGCGCCAGCTTGCCCGCGCGGTCGTGCAGCACCGGGATCACGAAGGGGTAGCTGCGCGGACCGTTGATGACGCGGCCGACGAGGTAGGCGCCCTTGTTGCGGAAAAAAGGACTGGACAGCACCTGCAGTTGCAGGTTCGGCTCCGCCTGCGCCAGGCCGAAGGCCTCGCTTAGTCGCGCCTCGACGCTGGCGACGTCGCGCTCGAGGTCGGCGAAGGGCCGGTCGAACTGGAAGTTGGTGAGCACGCGGCGCAGGGCAGTGCTCAGGCCGTCGGCCGCCGGGTAGTAGACGCGGTAGGTCGGCAGCGGCTCCTCGGTCTCGATGTACTCGGTGGAGATCACCGGGCGCACGAAGATGTAGTCGTTATGGTAATAGCTGCGGTGCAGGATGATGCAGCTGACCGAGTTGAAGAAGGTTTCGGCCAGTTCCGGCTGCTTGTGGCCCGAGAGCAGGCCAATGTAGTGCAGCTTGGTTTCGCGCCAGACGCGGTCCGTCAGTTCCTCGGGCTCGTATTCGTCCTGCAGCACGTGGACGCATTCCTGCACGCGCTTGTCGTAGTAATCGATGCGTTCGCGCGCGGCCGCCTGCGCGGTGGCCCAGTCGGCGGTCTCGAAATGGCGCCGCGCGGCCTGGCTGGCCTGGCGGAACAGGCGGTAATGCTTGTCGAAGCCGTCCAGGATGGTGCGCGCGATGTCGAAGGCGATCTGGGAAGACAGCAGTTTGGGGAACGCTTGCTGGGTCATCGTTCGTCTCGCGCCTGGACCAGATAACGAATATTGTAGTGCAACGTAGCGTGGGCGGGGTCCATCGGGCCAGTGGCCTGATGGACGCCCACGCGGTGATAGTTGCTGCATGAGCGGCCGCACAGGCTGCAGCATCGAGATTTGACCGCGTGGGCGGGAGACCCGCCCACCCTACTATTACCTGGATTTACATCGTCTCGCCGAACAGCTCGCGCCCGATCAGCATGCGGCGGATCTCGCTGGTGCCGGCGCCGATTTCGTACAGCTTGGCGTCGCGCCACAGGCGGCCGACCGGGTACTCATTGATGTAGCCGTTGCCGCCCAGGGTCTGGATCGCTTCGCCGGCCATCCAGGTCGCCTTCTCGGCGCTGTACAGGATCGCGCCGGCGGCATCCTTGCGCAGGGCGCGCACCTGCTCCGGCGAGGTGGCGCGGTCGCAGGCCTGGCCCACAGCGTACACGTAGGCGCGGCAGGCCATCATGGTCGAATACATGTCGGCGATCTTGCCCTGCATGAGCTGGAACTCGCCGATCGCCTGGCCGAACTGCTTGCGCTCGTGGATGTACGGTACGACCGCGTCCATGCAGGCCGACATGATGCCCAGCGGACCGCCCGACAGCACGGTGCGCTCGAAGTCCAGGCCCGACATCAGGACGTTGACGCCCTTGCCGACGCCGCCCAGCACGTTCTCGACCGGCACTTCGCAGTCCTGGAACACCAGCTCGCCGGTGTGCGAGCCGCGCATGCCCAGCTTGTCGAGCTTCTGGGCGATCGAGAAACCTTTAAAACCTTTTTCGATCAGGAAGGCGGTCATGCCGCGCGGGCCGGCTTCCAGGTCGGTCTTGGCGTACACCACCAGGGTGTCGGCGTCCGGACCGTTGGTGATCCACATCTTGGTGCCGTTCAGGACGTAACGGTCGCCCTTCAGTTCGGCCTTGAGCTTCATGCTGACGACGTCGGAGCCGGCGTTCGGCTCGGACATGGCGAGCGCGCCCACGTGCTCGCCCGAGATCAGCTTGGGCAGGTACTTGCGCTTCTGCTCTTCGTTGCCGTTGCGCTTGATCTGGTTGACGCACAGGTTCGAGTGGGCGCCGTAGGACAGGCCGACCGAGGCCGAGGCGCGCGAGATTTCTTCCATGGCGACGATGTGCGCCAGGTAGCCCATGTTGGCGCCGCCGTATTCCTCGCCGACGGTGATGCCCAGCAGGCCCAGTTCGCCCATCTTCTTCCACAGGTCCATCGGGAACTGGTCGCTGCGGTCGATCTCGGCAGCGCGCGGTGCGATTTCGGCTTCCGCGAACTGTTGTACGGCTTCGCGCAGCGCGGCGATGTCTTCGCCATGGTCAAAGGTCAAGCCTGGGAGATGCAGCATTGTCGTCCTCATGAACGGTGGTTGAGCAGAATAAGGTGCATGATACTCGCCTCTTACGTTAACGTAAACGTCAACTAGAGGGCGAAAAAATGGGAGGGCTTGCCCTCCCGGATGCTTCAGGCAGCGTCCGTGCTTTCCGTGCTTTCCGCCAGCAGGCGGCGGCATTCTTCCTCATGGGCGGAAATTTCCTCAAGCGCCATCTCGATGTCGGCACGCTGCTGTTCCAGCGTCACGCGCTGGTGCGCCAGTACCCCGAGGAAGCGCTCGATCTGGGCCACGGTGTCGCGTGGCGACTCATACATATCGACGATGCTCTTGATTTCCGACAGGGTCAGCCCGAGGCGCTTGCCGCGCAGGGTCAGTTTCAGGCGGGTGCGGTCGCGCGGGGTGTAGACGCGGTTGCGCCCGCCCACGCCTTCGCGCTTGGGACTGAGCAGGCCCTGGTCTTCATAGAAGCGGATGGCGCGGGCAGTGATGTCGAATTCGCGGGCCAGTTCGGCGATGGTGTAGGTAACCATGGTGGGCAAGGGAAGCAAAACACGGAATGGCTTACAATCGATGTCTGCGCATTTTCCGTTTACGTTAACGTTAACGCATTGTAGCGCGCCCGCTTGTCGACGAATACGAAAGTTTTCCATGAATCCGCTCGAAGCCCAGCTCGATTATCCCTTTGGCGACACCATCCCGGCAGCGGGCACGGTGCATGAACTAGCGCCGGGGCTGGCCTGGATCCGCATGCCGCTGCCCTTCGCGCTCGACCACATCAATCTGTGGCTGCTGCGGGACGAGCAGGAAGGGCGCGACGGCTGGAGCGTGGTCGACTGCGGCGCCGCGACCGACGCCACCCGCGCGGCATGGGAGCAAGTGCTGGCCGAGGGCCTGCGCGGCGCCCCCCTGCTGCGGGTGTTCGCCACCCATTGCCATCCGGACCACGTCGGCCTGTCGGGCTGGCTGAGCGATCGCTTCGAGGCGCCGTTCTGGACCACCGCCGGGGAGTTCGCCTTCGCCCGCATGATGGCGGCGGCGCTGCCGGGCGTCGACGGCCCCTCGGCCATCCCGCACTTCGAACGCCATGGCCTGGTCGATCCAGGCATGCTGGAGCAGATGCGCAGCCGCCGCAACTACTATCCGTCCCTGGTGCCGGCGGTGCCGCAAGCGTACACCCGCCTGCAGGACGGCGACCTGGTCGAGACCGGCGGCAGGAGTTGGCGCGTGATCACCGGCTTCGGTCATTCGCCGGAACACGCCTCGCTGTATTCCGAGGAGCTGAAGGTCCTGATTTCCGGCGACATGGTGCTGCCCCGAATTTCGACCAACGTCTCGGTATTCGCGGTCGAGCCGGAAGGCAACCCGCTGGAACTCTATCTGCAGTCGCTGAAAAAGTTCACAAACTTGCCTGAGGACACGCTTGTCCTGCCTTCGCATGGCAAGCCTTTCCGCGGCCTGCATACCCGTATTTCCCAGCTACATGATCACCATGCAGCCCGGCTGGCCGAAGTACTGGCAGCCTGTGTCGAGCCGAAGTCGGCCGTCGACATCGTCCCCCTGATGTTCCGCCGCCAGCTCGATGCCCACCAGCTCAGTTTCGCTCTGGGTGAAGCGCTGGCCCATCTGCATAAACTATGGCGTGACGGGATGCTGCGCCGTAGCAAGGATAGCGACGGCATCATCCGCTTCCGTCTGGCCTGAGCTTCCACGCAGCGCCGATGGCGTTGCTCATATGTATATTTGTTGCGCGCAATCGTGCGGCAATGTCATACTTTTTCCTTTAGGATATATTGTCGATTCCCCAAATGGGGAATTGCGGGTAATATTTCTTATTCGTAAAACCTGTAAATTCTATTAAATAATCACATCTTTGTTACTTTTTAAAGGTATGATTGTCGTTGAGGCTTCTCAGCAATAGAACGCCCGGCCGTCTCGACTGGCCATCCGCACATCAAAGTAAGCATTGCAATGAATTCAACCAATGAACGGGAGAGCTTCAGTGAGCGCCTGCAGCAAGCGCTGAAGAACGCCCACTATTCCCCCGATAGCCCCACCCGCCTCGCGAGGGAATTCAATATCCGTTTCGAAGGCCGTCCGATCACCGTCCATGCCGCGCGCAAGTGGCTGGTGGGCGAAGCCATTCCGACCCAGGAAAAGCTGCGCATGATCGCCCAGTGGCTGGGCGTGCCCGCCGACTGGCTGCGTTTCGGCGGCGCCGAACATGCCGCTGCCGGCACGGACGCCAATGGCGGCAGCGCCCGCTTCGAATCGGCCGACGTGAAGCTGATTGCAGATTTGCAACGCCTGGACGAGCACCATCGCCAGCTGGCGCGCGAGTTCATCCGCATGCTGGTCAGGATGAACCACCAGAAGCCCAAGCAAAAATAATTTCGCAACTGCACTTTTCGTGATGTCAGAACGGCACAAAACGCCGGAGCTGGTTCATAATCTGTCCAGTGGCGAGCGGATCCGCCGTCACCGGGTCACGTCAAGGAGCAGCTGCCGTATGCGAAACAACTACGCCAACACCGCCCAGCTCAAGGAACTGATGACCGCACCGCCGATGACGGCGGCGCGCCATGCCGAGGTGATGCGACAACGCAATGCCCGGCGGCGGATGCTCGAGGAAGCGCGCGAGGCGAAAAAGGCCGACGAGCCGTTCGACGGCGACAAGCGCTGAACAGGCCGGCGGCAAGCCGGCACAGCGGGATTCAGCGGTCCTGCGCGTCTTTCATGCCGCCCCAGCGCGGGGCATGGGCGTTGTCGAGCCCGAGGAGGTCGACCGCCCGGTCGACGGTGTGCTCGACCATTTCTTCGATCGTCGCCGGACGGTGATAAAAGCTCGGCAGGGGCGGAAACACGATGCCGCCCATCTCGGTCACGGCCGTCATATTGCGCAGGTGCGCCAGGTTGAAGGGCGTCTCGCGCACCATCAGCACCAGCTTGCGCCTTTCCTTCAGCATCACGTCCGCGGCGCGCGTGACCAGGTTGTCCGACAGGCCATGGGCGACGGCCGCCAGGGTTTTCATCGAACAGGGAGCGATCACCATGCCGTCGGTCTGGAACGAGCCGCTGGCGATCGAGGCGCCGATGTCGCGGTTGCGGTGGACGACGTGGGCCAGGCTTTCCGCGTCACGCCGCTGCAGGCCGAGTTCCTGGTGCAGGGTGAGGGAGGCGGCGTCGGAAACCACCAGGTGGGTCTCGACGCCGGGCGTCGCGTGCAGCCGCCGCAGCAGCTGCACGCCATACGTCGCGCCGGTCGCGCCGGTGATGGCGACGATGATCCGACGCGGACGGGCGGCCATTGAATCAGCCGTTCTTCAGCAGGGTCTGCAGTTCGCCCGATTCGTACATCTCGTTCATGATGTCGGTGCCGCCGATGAATTCGCCGCGCACGTAGAGTTGCGGGATGGTCGGCCAGTTCGAGTAATCCTTGATGCCCTGGCGGACTTCCGCGTCCTCGAGCACGTTGACGGTGGCGATGTTGTCGACACCGCAGGCTTTCAGGATCTGGATGGCGCGGCCCGAGAAGCCGCATTGCGGGAATTGCGCGGTTCCCTTCATGAACAGCACGACCGGGGTGTTGGTCACGGTGTCTTTGATCCAGGTTTGAACGTCGCTCATGTGTGTGCCTTCAGTGGGAATGGATAAGATGCCGTCATTTTATAAGAATTCGGCAGGGCGGGCACGGGCCCAGGCCGCGTTCTTCCGCCTGGCGTGACAATCGGCGGATTTTTGCCGAAAAATCCCCGCTATGATGGGCTTTCATGCCACTCGAACGGGTATACCATGAGCGCCTACCGGGGTTTCGCCTCCATGCCGTCGCCGCTGCTGTGGATCATGACGGTGTTTTTCTTCGTTCCGGGTCTGTACGACGTGGCGACCGGAACCTTCCAGCAACCGCTGGAAGACCTCATGCTCGACGTTGCCGAACTGATCACCGGCGTCTTCCTGCTGTACTGCGCCGTGCAGGCTTACCGCGACCGCCGCTCCACGCTCGCGTCGCGCCGCACGACCATGGTCGGCTACGCCTGCTTCGGCCTGTTCTGCCTGTGTTTCGCGGTGAAGGTGGGTGCGACCGCGATGCGCGTCCTCGGCTGACGCGGCCGGCGTTTTTCGCCCGTGGGCGGAGCGGGGCTGGTATGATCGCGCGGATTCCTTTCGTCCGGCACGCATCATGCAACAGACACCCAAACGCTCTCCATCGGCCAACGCCAACTTCGCCATCGGCGCCCTGCTGGGCATTCCCGGCCTGATCAACCTCGTCGAGGGGCTGATGGGCCTGGGCGTCGGCCGCCTCCTGTGCGGCATCGCCGCCCTCGGCTACGGCCTGCTGCTGGTGCGCGAAGGACTGCACATCAAGAAGACGGGACGCCCGGGCCTGCCGCAAAAGCGCATGATCCTGGTCGGCTTCGGCTTCCTGAGCGTCTACATGGTCGGGCTGTTCCTCAAGCACGCGGGCTGACCGGCCCGGCGGCCGTCCCGCCCGGGCAGCCTTACTTCTTCAGCTTGGCAAAAGCCGCGGCCATCGCGCCGCCGGCGCTCGGCGCCGGTTTTTCCTGGCGCTGATGCTGGGCCAGGCGCTTGCCGTCGTTGCGGTCGCCGCGCTGTTCCGGACGCGCGCCCGGCTGCGGCGCGCTGTCGCTCAAGCGCATGGTGAGGGCGATGCGCTTGCGCTTGACGTCCACTTCCAGCACTTTCACCTTCACCACCTGGCCGGCCTTGACAACCGTGTGCGGGTCCTTCACAAACGTGTTCGACAGCGCCGAGATGTGCACCAGGCCATCCTGGTGCACGCCGATGTCCACGAAAGCCCCGAAGGCGGCCACGTTGGTCACCACGCCTTCCAGGATCATGTCCGGGCGCAGGTCCGAGATTGCTTCCACGCCTTCCTTGAAGGTCGCGGTAGTGAATTCCGGACGCGGGTCGCGGCCCGGCTTTTCCAGTTCCTTCAGGATGTCGCTCACGGTCGGCACGCCGAACTTGTCGTCGGCGTACTTGGCGGGATTGAGCGACTTGATCAGCGCGCCGTCGCCGATCACCGACTTCATGTCGCGCTTGATGTCCGCCAGGATCTTCTCGACCACCGGATAGGATTCCGGGTGGACCGCCGAGGCGTCCAGCGGGTTCTCGCCGTTCATCACGCGCAGGAAGCCCGCCGCCTGTTCGAAGGTCTTGTCGCCCAGGCGCGGCACCTTCTTCAAGGCCGCGCGCGAAGCGAACGCGCCCTGCATGTCGCGGTAGTTCACGATGCTTTGCGCCACGCTGCCAGATAAACCCGACACCCGCGCCAGCAGCGGCGCCGAGGCGGTGTTCACGTCCACGCCCACCGCGTTCACGCAATCCTCGACCACCGCGTCGAGCGAGCGCGCCAACTGCGTCTGCGACACGTCGTGCTGGTACTGGCCGACGCCGATCGATTTCGGGTCGATCTTGACCAGTTCCGCCAGCGGGTCCTGCAGGCGGCGTGCGATCGAGACCGCGCCGCGCAGCGACACGTCCAGCTCCGGCAGCTCGCGCGAGGCGAACTCGGACGCCGAGTACACCGAGGCGCCGGCCTCCGACACGACGATCTTGGTCAGCTTGAGTTCCGGGCGCAGTTTGATCAGGTCCGCGGCCAGCTTGTCGGTCTCGCGCGAGGCGGTGCCGTTGCCGATCGAGATCAGCGACACATTGTGCTTGGCCGCCAGTTGGCCGAGGACGTGCAGGGCGCCGTCCCAGTCGTTGCGCGGCTGGTGCGGGTAAACCGTGGCGGTGTCGACCACCTTGCCGGTCGGGTCGACCACCGCCACCTTGACGCCGGTGCGCAGGCCCGGGTCCAGGCCCATGGTGGCGCGCGGGCCTGCCGGCGCGGCCAGCAGCAGCGCCTTCAGGTTGCGGGCGAAGACCTGGATGGCGTCGAGTTCGGCCTTCTCGCGCAGCGCGCCCATCAGCTCGGTCTCGATGTACATGAAGCTCTTCACGCGCCAGGTCCAGCGCGCGGTATCGAGCAGCCACTTGTCGGCCGGACGCCCGAGCGCCTTGATGCCGAAGGCGGCGCAGATGCGGCTCTCGCAGGGATTGTGCGGCGCGTCCCACTTCGGTTTTTCCGGTTCCGAATCCAGGCGCAGGCTCACGTCCAGCACGCCCTCGCGGCGGCCGCGCATCAAGGCCAGCGCACGGTGCGACGGGATGGTGGACAGGGTTTCGGAATAGTCGAAGTAGTCGGCGAACTTTTCGCCTTCATCTTCTTTTCCGGCGACCACCTTCGATTCGACCACGCCGTGCTCGCGCACGTATTCGCGCAGCGACTGCAGCAGGGCGGCGTCTTCGGCGAAGCGCTCCATCAGGATCTGGCGCGCGCCGTCCAGGGCCGCCTTCGTATCCGGCACGCCCGGGTTGGCGCCGCCGTCCGCATTGGTGAAGGCGTCGACCAGGTAGCCGGCCGCCACTTCGTCCGGATTCAGGCCCGGGTCGTTCAGCAAGGCCTCGGCCAGCGGCGCCAGGCCCGCTTCGATCGCGATCTGCGCCTTGGTGCGGCGCTTCTGCTTGTAGGGCAGGTACAGGTCCTCCAGGCGGGTCTTGTCCTCGGCATGTGCGATCGCGTTCAGCAGCTCCGGCGTCATCTTGTTCTGCTCCGTGATCGACGCGATGATCGCCGCGCGCCGGTCTTCGAGCTCGCGCAGGTAGCGCAGGCGCTCTTCCAGGAGGCGCAGCTGGGTGTCGTCGAGGCCACCGGTGGCTTCCTTGCGGTAGCGCGCGATGAAGGGCACGGTGGCGCCCTCGTCGAGCAGGGCGACGGCGGCGGCCACCTGGGCCGGTTTGGCGGACAATTCGAGGGCGAGGCGTTGTTCGATGGATGGCAGCATGGTGCGGTGTCGTGCGCGATGTCGTACGCGCGTGTCTCTAAAAGGTCAAGCGAACAATGATACGCAAACGCGAGCGATACACCAGTCTTGACAGCGTCACTTGAACATGCGAGAACAGTCGGCTGCGCATCGTAATACGCATGCACCCGCGTGGTGCGGAGATGTTTTGTCCGCTACGTGCGATTCCGAACAAAACGGAAGCGTCCGTATGAAGGATAATGTTCGTTATTGTCGTTTTTAATACAGACACACGAGACCCATGCACACAGTCGATGATCAACGCGAGAACGCGACCGACGCACCCGCAGCAGCACCTGCCGTCGCCCGCGCTCCCGCACGCGCTCCCGCCCTGCCCGCACCGGTGGTGAGCTGGCTGCAAAGGGTCGAGGCGGCGGCGCACCCGCAGCCCAAGCTGACCGACGAGGTCGCCGATCCGAAGGCCGTGCAGTACAAGTTCGTCTACGTGATGGCCCCGACCAGCGGCGGCCGCCATGTCGCCATCTGCCTGTGCAAGGCGCGCCTGCGCCCGAACGGCGACGTCGCCGCCGCCAGTCCGGTGAGCGAAGTGTTCTCGCTGCTTTCGGCGCCCCCCGCCTATCTTGAAGGCGACGACGTCGACCTGGTGCGCTTCTTCATCGCCATGCGCAGCGGTTCGGCCCAGGGCACCAGCGCCACCGAACCGAAAGGTAAAGTAGGCGCGATCCTGCTGCAGATGCTTCTGGAACAAGGCAAGCTGCTGTGGGCGAACTCGTGGTCCGACATGGCCGGTGGCCTGGTCTATCCGCTGCAGGCCGGCCCGACCCGCCTGGCCAGCCTGGCCTGGCGCGACGAGGGCCGCGTGGCCAAGCTCGGATGGTCGGTGGAACCGGCCAACGGCGCCACCCACAGCGGGGCCGACCTGATCGACTACATGCTGCCGACCGACCCGCCGTGGTACATCGACAACCTGTCGATCGGCCCGCTCGAACTCAATCGCGGCGGCATCGACATCTCGCTGGCCGAGCTGCAGGCCCTGGTGGCCCAGGCCCCGGCCCTCTCGGGCACCGACAAGAAGCGCGTCTCGCAACTGCTGCTGGCGCACGGCCTGCAACAGCTGATGCCGCTGCCGCAGCCGCTCACCCAGCGCCTGAGGAACGACGTCAAGCCGATCCCGCACCTGCTGCTCGATTCGGTGCAGCTGTCCGACGGCGGCACGCCGCGCTGGCACGACTTCGCCGTGCTGGCCTTCGATTACGACGGCCAGCGCGTATCCTTCGACCCGGCCCAGCGCGTGGTGCGCCAGATCGGCGACGTCACCGAGGTCATCGAACGCGATCCGAAGGCCGAAGCCGCGGCGCTGAACAAACTCAACGAGATAGCCTTCCGCAAGCCCGCCACCGCGCCCTTCAACGCCATGGCCGGCGCCCTGGTGCTGGACAGCCAGGCGCACTGGCTGCGCTTCGCCGAGAACGACCTGGACGCGCTGTCCGACGCCGGCTGGCACGTGCAGAAGTCGGCCAAGTACCGCTACGACGTGGTGCCGGTCGAAGACTGGTATGCCGACATCGACGAACCCGAGGAAGCGGGCAATGCCTGGTTCGAGCTCGAACTGGGCATCGTGGTGGCGCGCAAGCGCGTGCCGCTGCTGCCGGTGCTGGTGCAGCTGATCCGCAGCGCCCCCGCCGACTTCGATCCGGCCGTGCTGGCCGCGCATGCCGAGGCCGACCAGATGCTGGCCACGCTGCCGGACGGCGCGCGCGTGGCGCTGCCCTGGGGCCGCCTGAAGCCCATCCTCGCCACGCTCGGCGAGCTGTACTTCAACGACAAGATCAAGGGCCGCATGCGCATGTCCACGCTGGACGCGGCGCGCCTGGAAGACCTGGCGCGCGGCCTCGAGCTGCGCTGGACCGGCGGCGAGCGCCTGCGCGAGACCGGCCGCAAGCTGAGCCAGTTCGGGGCGGTCAAGAAGGTCGAGGCCCCCAAGGGCCTGCAGGCTACCCTGCGCGACTACCAGCTCGACGGCCTGTCGTGGATGCAGTTCCTGCGCGAATACGACCTCGGCGGCATCCTGGCCGACGACATGGGTCTCGGCAAGACCGTTCAGACCCTGGCCCACATCCTCACCGAGAAGGAAGCGGGCCGTCTCACCAGCCCGGCCCTGGTGATCGCGCCGACCAGCCTGATGACCAACTGGTTCGACGAAGCCGCGCGCTTCGCCCCGAGCCTGAAGGTGCTGCTCCTGCAGGGCAAGGAGCGCATGGAGCTGTTCGACCAGATCGACAGCGCCGACATCGTGCTGACCACCTATGCGCTGCTGCCGCGCGACGAGGAAAAGCTGCGTGAGCACCACTATCACCTGGTGATCCTGGACGAATCGCACTACATCAAGAACACCCGCTCCAAGGCGGCGCAAACGGCCGGCTCGCTCAATGCGCGCCATCGCCTGTGCCTGTCCGGCACGCCCTTGGAAAACCACCTGGGCGAGCTGTGGTCGCAGTTCCACTTCCTGCTGCCGGGCCTGCTGGGCGACGAGAAGACCTTCAACAACCAGTTCCGCCACCCGATCGAACGCCAGGACGACTCGGTGCGCCGCACCCTGCTGAGCCGCCGCATCAAGCCCTTCCTGCTGCGCCGGACCAAGGACCACGTGGCCAAGGAGCTGCCGGAGAAGACCGAGATGGTGCGCCGGATCGAGCTGTCGGGTGCGCAGCGCGACCTGTACGAGACCGTGCGCCTGGCGATGGACAAGAAGGTGCGCGATGAGATCGACCGCAAGGGGGTGGCGCGCAGCCAGATCGTCATCCTGGAAGCGCTGCTCAAGCTGCGCCAGGTCTGCTGCGACCCGCGCCTGGTGAAAGTCATGCCGGGCAAGAAGAACACGGCGGCGGTGTCGGCCAAGCTGACCGACCTGATGCAGATGGTCGAAGACCTGCTGCAGGAAGGCCGCAAGATCCTGGTGTTCTCGCAGTTCACCAGCATGCTGTTCCTCATTGAGGAGGAACTGGCCGCGCGCGGCATCCACTACGCGCTGCTCACCGGCGAGACGCGCGACCGTTCGGCCCAGGTGGCCGCCTTCCAGCAGGGCGCGGTGCCGATCTTCCTGATCAGCCTGAAGGCCGGCGGCGTGGGCCTGAACCTCACCGCGGCCGATACCGTGATCCACTACGACCCGTGGTGGAACCCGGCGGCCGAGAACCAGGCCACCGACCGCGCATGGCGCATCGGGCAGGACAAGCCGGTGTTCGTGTACAAGCTGATCGCCAAGGGCACGCTGGAAGAAAAGATCCAGCTGCTGCAGCAGAAGAAGTCCGAGCTGGCGCAGTCGATCCTGTCGGAAGGCGAATCGCAGAAGATGGCGCTGACGCAGGAAGACCTGCAGGCGATCTTCGCCCCGCTGGACGACGGGGCGGGCTGATCCTCACCCTGGCGATCCGGTAAGCGCATGGATCGCCGTTCATTGCTTGCCCCATCCCATCGTGTCCGCAATCGGACGCGAGGGTCTCGCACGCCAATGCTAGACTTTCCCTGAGCGCGGAAGTCTTGCTCATCCTGCTTCGCCGGAAATCTGGAGGAATGCCAAACGATGACTGATCCTGTGCTGAAGGAAGCCGCCGCTCCGGGCCCTCGCCCGAAGATGCAGGTCAATCCTCCCGTCTTCTTCGTGTCGGCCGGGCTGATCCTGGCCTTTGCCCTGCTCGGGGCGCTGTTCCCGCAGCGCACCGGCGACGTCTTTGCGATGCTCCAGGCCGGCATCGTGCGCGATTTCGGCTGGTTCTATATCCTGGCCGTCGCCATCTTCCTGATCTTCGTGCTGTTCCTGATGATGAGCCGCTATGGCGACGTCAAGCTCGGACCGGACGATAGCGAGCCGGAGTACAGCTACATTTCCTGGTTCGCCATGCTGTTCAGCGCTGGAATGGGCATCGGCCTGCTGTTCTTCGGGGTCGCCGAACCGGTCCAGCACTACGCGCTGCCGCCGGTGGGCGAGGGGCGCACCATCGATTCGGCGCGCGAGGCCATGGTGCTGACCTTCTTCCACTGGGGCGTCCATGCCTGGGCGATCTACATCATCATCGGACTGGCGCTGGCCTATTTCGCGTTCCGGCGCGGCCTGCCGCTCACGCTGCGTTCGAGCCTGTTTCCACTGATCGGCACGCGCATCCATGGTCCGATCGGCCACGCCATCGACATCTTCGCGGTGCTGGGCACGATGTTCGGGGTCGCGACCTCGCTGGGCTTCGGCGTGCTGCAGGTGAATGCCGGCTTTTCCCACCTGTTCGGCATGCCGGTCAACCCCACGGTCCAGGTCTTGCTGATCGCCGTCATCACCGGCATGGCGACGCTGTCGGTCTTCATGGGACTCGACAAGGGCGTCAAGCGCCTGTCCGAGCTCAATATCGTCCTGGCGATCGTCTTGCTCATCTTCGTGCTGGCGGTGGGCTCGACGGTGTTCCTGCTGCAGGCCTTCGTCCAGAACATCGGCGCCTACCTGGGCGCGGTCGTGCAGCGCACCTTCCGGATGTACGCCTACGAACCGAACGCCTGGCTGGGCGACTGGACGCTGTTCTACTGGGGCTGGTGGATTTCCTGGTCGCCCTTCGTGGGCATGTTCATCGCCCGCATTTCGCGCGGGCGCACGATCCGCGAATTCATCACCGGCGTGCTACTGGTGCCGGTGCTGTTCACCTTCCTGTGGATGACCGTGTTCGGCAACACCGCCATCGCGCTCGACCTCGGCGGCGCAGCCCCGATCGCGCAGACGGTGACCGACAATCTTCCTGTGGCGCTGTTCGAAGTCCTGGCGCAACTGCCGTTCTCCGTGATCGCGTCGGGCCTGGCCACGGTGCTGGTCATTACCTTCTTCGTGACCTCGGCCGATTCCGGCGCGCTGGTGATCGACATGATCACCTCCGGCGCGGCGCCGCACTCGCCGGTCTGGCAGCGCGTCTTCTGGGCAGTCTGCGCCGGCGTCGTGGCCGCCGTGCTGCTGCTGGCCGGAGGATTGCAGGCGCTCCAGACCGCCGCGCTCGCCAGCGCGCTGCCGTTCGCGGCCATCATGCTGTTCATCTGCTACGGCCTGCTGCGCGCCCTGCAGACGGAAAAGCTGGGTTCCCCGATGGACTTGTCGGTCGACGCCAGCGCGCCGGCCGACGCAGGGCTGAGCTGGCAGCAGCGCCTGGCCAGCATCACCAACTTCTACGACAGGCAGCAGATCGCAGCCTTCCTCGACGGCACGGCACGTCCCGCACTGGATGCGGTCGCTGCGCAGATGCGCGAGAGCGGCTTCGAACCGGAAGTGTCCACTACCCAGGACCGGCTCGACCTGGACGTGCCGCACGGCGACCGTGGCGTGTTCCGCTACACGATCCGCGCGCGCAGCTTCCGCTCGCCCAGCTTTGCCTGGGCCGAGAGCGAGGCACCTGATCCGCGAAGCCGGCACTATCGCGCCATGGCCACTAGCTCGGAAGGCGACCAGGCGCACGACGTGACCGGCTACACGCGCGAGCAACTGATCAACGATCTCCTGAAACGCTATACGCGTTTCCGACATGTGCGGCGGCTCCCCTGACCGGTCGGGTCCAGCATGCGCCGCATCACCCAATTGCATCTGGAGCATATCCAGGCCCTGTTCCTCAACGAACGCTCGCGCCGTGAGGGGATACGCGGTAGCCTCAGCACTCCGGTGGCCGCCATCTCCTTTGCGGTATTCGCCTTCAGCAGTCTCTCGGTCGAGGTGGATCCGGCGCGCTGGCGCCAGTTGCCCACGCTCCTGATTTTCCTGCTCGGGGCCGCGGCGGCGGTCGCGCTGTTCGCCTCGGCCTGGCAGGTGCTGATGGCGGAATGGTTGTTCGTCTACCATGAGCCGCCCCGCCTCGTCGACCTGCTCGACGATGACGTGTTCCACAGCGAGGATGAGGAAGAACAGCACGTCCGGAACGTCCTCGCAGCCAGCTATGCCGTCGCGTACGAGCAATACCTCAAGGGCAATGCGATGAGTGCGCGCCGCCGAACCTGGGCACTTCGGCTGATCCTGCTGTCCTTGCTGTTGCAGGCGCTGGCCTTCGTGTTCCTGCCCTTTCATCGCGCAGGGTGGTGAGGATGGGGATCCTGGACAAATGGTTCACGAGGCGCCGCGGCATGCCGCGCTTCGACGGGCTGGCGCCGCGGGTCCAGCGCCGCCTGGTCCCGGTATGCCAGGAATTGAACGAGGCCGAAGATGAGCTGGCCACGCGCCTGGGCTTGCCGCGGGCGCCACGGCTGCTGCTGGTGGACGAGGAGGAAGCCGTCATCCTCACACCGGAGGAGCGCGCCGGGATATGCCGGCGCGACGGCGACGCCGGCCCACACCAGCCGATGCGCGCGCCATGAAAAAGGGCGGCTGGTCTGGACCAGCCGCCCCGTCGTTTCAGGTCAATACAAATTACTTGTAATAAGCCTCGACCTTGCCCTTCAGCTTGATCAGCATCGGCTTGCCCTTGCGGTCGAGCGTACGGCCGGCGGCAACCTTGATCCAGCCTTCGCTCATGCAATACTCTTCCACGTCGTGGCGGTCCTTGTCGTTGAAGCGGATGCCGATCTCGCGCTGGAAGACGTCGCGGTTATGAAAAGGGCTGCTCGGGTCGATCGAGAGCCGGTCCGGGAGTGGGGGGAGGGTAGCGGTATCGTTCATAGACGCGAATTATCCATCAACTGCGCGCGCCGTGGCGCATTTTTCATCGTGTCGACAGTGCGATCGCGTGCTTGCCCGGGCACGGCTGGGACCTCGCCTGTACAAGGAGGCGCCAGCAACGATATACTGGGTGACAACGTTCATTGTCCCATCGATAACAGAAAGTGCCCATGACCCGTAGCGCGGCTGCTGCTCCCCCTGCTCCGGCCAGTCCGGAGCGCCATGACGGCGGTGCTGCCGGCATTGCCGGTATCGATCATCATTTCCGCACCATCGCCGAACTGGCCGGCGACATCGCTTTCAGCATCGACCTGCCCGCGCACACGCTGCGCTACCTGAGCCCGGCATTTTCCGCCTTGCTGGGCCACGAGGCCGGCGCGCTGCAGGCCGCGATCGCCGGCAGCGGCGCACAGGAAGCGCTGGGCGCGCTCGGCATGCACCTGGCCGCGCACGGCGAGCTCGCGCCAGGCGAGCGCCGCGTGCAGGAAGTCGACGTGCGCCACGCGGACGGCCATCCGGTCGGCCTGCAGGTGCTCGGCACGGTGGTGCGCAACGACGACGGCAGCCGTTCGCTGGTGGGACTGCTGCGCGACCTGTCGGCGCAGCGCGCCCACCTGGCCGACCAGCGCCGTTTCGCAAGCATGCTGAACCACGAATTCCGCACGCCGCTGGCGACCATCGACGGCGCGATCCAGCGCCTGGAAGCGACCGCGCAGGGCGCCGACGAAACGGTGCGCCAGCGCTATCGCAAGATCGCGGTCGCGGCCGATCGCCTGATCGCGATGCTCGACGAATACCTGTCGCCGGACCGCATGGCCGCCATCGGCAAGGTGCGCCAGCCGAACACGATCGCCGCGCGCGACTTGCTGGACGCCGGCGTGAAGCAGTTGCGCGAAGCGGGCCGCGAAGCGATCGTCGAGGCGGACGACTTGACGCTGGGCCTGCGCGGCGAACCCGAGGGCTTGCGGCTGGCGCTGAAGGTCCTGGTCGACAATGCCCTGCTGTTCTCGCCGGCCGGCAGCAAGGTGACGCTGGGCGCGCGCCGCAGCGGCAGCGGGGTCGAGTTCATGGTGCGCGACGAGGGCGCCGGCGTCCCGCCGGAAGATGTTCCCTGCATATTCGACAAAGGCTATCGCGGCAGCAATGCCGCCGGCCTGCCGGGCAGCGGCCTGGGCTTGTATATGGCGCAATCGATCGTCGACGTCCATGGAGGCATGCTGCGCCTGGGCGACGAGGCCAGCGAATTCCGGCTTTGGCTACCCGCCCTGGATGTTAGCGGGCAACAACAGCTTGCCTCATCCTCTCTCAACAGTGATAATCGGACCGATCATTAACCTGACCAATCCATGACGCAGATACTGATTGTTGAAGACAATGGCGAATATGCCGACGACATGGCCGAGTTCCTGCGGGAACTGGACCACGACGTCACGATCGCCAAGACCGCGAGCGAGATGTGGGCGGCGCTGACGCGCACGCCGGCAGCGGTCGTCGTGCTCGACCTCGGCCTGCCGGACGAGGATGGCTTCAACGTCATTCCGCGGATGCGCCAGCTGTACCCGGAGATCGGCCTCCTGGTGCTGACCGGCCGGGTCGCCTTCGACCACCGCATCCTCGGGCTGCGCCTGGGGGCCGACCACTACCTGACCAAACCGATCAAGTTCCCGGAACTGGCAGCGCACATCGAGGCCCTGGACCGCCGCGTGCGTCCGGCCGACCCGGCGCCGGCGCCGAGCAAGTGGACCCTGCGCGTGAGCGCGCGCCAGCTCGAACTGGGCGGCAAGATGATCGACCTGACCGAAAAGGAGTGCAACTTCCTGCACCTCCTGACCATCAACACCCGTCCGGTGCCGCGCCAGGTGATCGTCGCCGGCATGGGCGGCGAAGACCCCGACGCCAGCCGCCGGGTCGACATGCTGGTCTACCGCCTGCGCAAGAAGGCCCGTTCCGGCCTCGGCCAGGACCTGCCGCTGCGCAGCGCCTATGGCGAAGGCTATAGCCTCTCCGCCGGCTTTACGCTGGCCTGACGCCGGCGCCTTTCCCGCGATTGTTCGGTCCAGGACGGCATTCCTGCCGTCTGTCGCATGGCGCCCCTCCGGCGCCTTTGCCGCTCGCTACACTGCGTCTGCGTCTTGCCTATCCAGCAAAGTTGTTGGAACCGCTTCCCCTGCTGAAGTCGGCAGCCGGGTAGTAATTCGGGACAGAGTCGGGCGCTTTTTAGCTGGCCGCACAATTAAATGGGGACAGAGTGATGCTTCTGGGCTACAATCGCTGCTCGACCCGAGTATGCGACCATGGCACGCCTTCCCCGACTCATCATCCCGCAGCAGCCGCACCATATCATCCAGCGCGGCAACAACCGCCAGCCGATCTTCCGCGACGACGAGGACTGCCGGCGCTTCCTCGCCTGGCTGAAGGAAGCCGCACGCTTCTACGAGGTGGCCATCCACGCCTATGTGCTGATGCCCAACCACCTGCACCTGCTGGCCACGCCTTCCAACGAGACCGGGCTGGCGCTGATGATGCAGAAGGTCGGCCGCTTCTACGTTCCCTGGTTCAACAACAAGTATGCGCGCACGGGCGGCCTGTTCGAAGGGCGCTTCCGTACCTCGCTGGTCGATACCGAGCAGTATTTCCTGGCCTGCAGCCGCTACATCGAGCTCAATCCGGTGCGCGCCGGGCTGGCGGCGGCGCCCGTCGACTATCCATGGTCGAGCTACGCCCACCATGCCGGCGTGCGCACCGATGGCCTCGTCACCGACCATTTGCTGTATTGGGGCCTGGGAAACACGCCCTTCCAGCGCGAAGCCGCCTATACCGAACTGGTCATGCAGGGCATCGCGCAGGAAGAGGTGGACTTCGTGACCGCCTCGGTGCTGAAGAACCAGCCTCTGGGTTCGGACGCCTTCAAGGCCGAGCTCGAGCGCCGCACCAAGCGGCAAATCCTGCCGGCCAAGCGCGGGCGGCCGTTCCGGGAACCGATCCCGCCGCTGCCGCAAGTATAAACAAGCGGTAACCGATCAAGGGCACGATGATTCGTGTCCTTTTTTTGGCGCTGTTCTCGTTAGATGTGGAAGATGCCGATTGCCGCTCTCAGGAAGCGCTCGGGCGATGCGATCCGTTCCCCATCGAGCGCCCAGCGCCAGCCGAGGTAGTTGGGCAGGTAGCGCG